>JBJOJU010000084.1:0-7861 GCA_046046485.1 Chloroflexota bacterium
TGGGTGATGGCGGCGATTGCCCGCACCGACGAGTGTCTGCGTGAAGTGCAGCGGGCGATTCTGGTGCAAGCCGATGCCGCCGGCGAGCTGATTATCCCCGGGTATACACACGTTCAGCGGGCCCAGCCGATTCTGTTGCGCCATTGGTTGTTGTCGCACTTCTGGCCGTTGCAGCGTGACCGCGAGCGGTTGGCCGATTGTCTGCAACGCACCGCGGTGCTGCCGTTGGGCTCGGGCGCGATCGCCGGTACCCCGCTCAAGGTCGACCGCCACGCCATCGCTGCCGAGCTGGGAATGCACGATATTTCTCGCAACAGCGTCGATGCCATCAGCGACCGTGATTTCATCGCCGAGTATCTGTTCACGGCGGCAATGATTGGGATCCACATCAGCCGCTTGGCCGAAGACATGGTGTTTTATTCGAGTGCCGAGTACGGCTTTGTGACGCTCGGGGATGCCTATTCGACCGGGTCGTCGTTGATGCCTCAGAAAAAGAATCCCGACTCGTTCGAACTCGCCCGTGGCAAATCTGGGCGCCTGGTGGGCAGCCTGATGACCATTTTGACGGTGCTGAAAGGCTTGCCCTCGGCCTACAACAAAGACCTGCAAGAAGACAAAGAGCCGTTGTTCGACGCGGTGCGCACCATCGAGCTCACGTTGCCGGTGGCGGCGGGTGCACTGGCGACGGCGACGTTCAACCAGGCGGCGTTGCTGCGCGGTCTGGACGATGCGATGCTGGCGACCGACGTGGCCGATTATCTGGTCGACCGGGGCGTGCCGTTCCGTACGGCGCACAAGGTCGTCGGGCAGTTGGTGCGCATCGCCGAGGAGCGCCAGGTGAAAATGGTCGCCTTGCCGCTGGAGGCATTCCAATCGGTCGATGCGACCTTCAAAGCCGACGTGATGGAGTGCTTCAGCATGCGGGCATCGGTCGCGGCGCGCACGGTGCCGGGGGCGACGGGGCATCAGGCGGTCGCCGAGCAGCTGGCAGCTGCACACGCGTGTCTGGGCGAATGAGCGACCAGCTGCGGTACTGGGCGCTCAAGTTGAATGCGCTGGCGCAGACCGGGTTGACGTATGCGCGCGACCCGTACGACCGACAGCGCTACGACGAGATCCGCATCATCGCCGCCGAGATGGTGGCCACGCAGACGGGGCAGGATGCCCAGCGTATCGCAACACTGTTTGCGCTCGAGGGTGGCTATGCAACCCCGAAGGTAGGTGTGCGGGCGATCGTCGTCGATACCGATGGGGCGTTTTTGCTGGTGCAGGAACGCAGCGATGGCCATTGGTGCCCGCCGGGAGGCTGGGCAGATGTGGGCGAAACGCCGGCGGCGATGGCGATCCGCGAGGTCCGCGAAGAATCGGGCTACGACGTCGCCGTCGAGCGAGTGTTGGCGGTCCTCGACCGTGATGCCCAGGGTCACCCACCGATCGGCTGGCATGTCTACACGGTCTATCTGTTGTGTCGGGTCGTCGGTGGGGCGCCGCGGGCGCCCGATGCCGAAATCACCGCGGTGGGCTGGTTTCGCCTCGATGCGCTGCCTCCCCTGTCGCACGATCGCGTGTTTGCGGAGCAATTGGAGCGGTTTGCCACGCTGGCGGCCGACCCGTCGGCTCCGGTCTGGTATGACTAGGTTCGGTCTGAGTATGGAAAAGGGAACACCATGACGCACCCATTGTATGGCCGTGACTTGTTGAAAATGAACGACCTGAGTCAGAGCGAGGTCGCTGATCTCATCACGGCCGGGTTGACCCTCAAGGGCAGGTTGCGCCGTGGGGTGCCCCATCAGCTGCTGCAGGGCAAAAACCTGGCCATGTTGTTCCTCAAACCGTCGACCCGTACCCGCAGTGCCTTCGAAATCGGGATGCAGCAGTTGGGTGGGCATGCGATGTTCTTGTCGTCAAACGACATGCAGCTGACCCGAGGCGAGACATACGCCGACACCGGTCGGGTGCTGGAGCGCTACGTCGATGCGATTATGGCGCGGGTGTTCGCGCACGAGACGCTGACCGAAATGGCCGATGCTGCGGCGATCCCCGTCATCAACGGGCTGTGCGACATGCACCACCCGACCCAGACCTTGGCCGACTTGATCACGGTGAAAGAGGTCTTCGGGGGCACGCGGGGCGTGCGCATGGCATATGTGGGGGACGGTAACAATATGGTGCATTCGTTGTTGCACGCCGCGCCGCTGGCGGGTATGCACATCGCGGTGGCGACCCCGTCGCACTATGCGCCCGACCCGCAGATTGTCGCCGAGGCCAAAGCAATCGGCGAGCAGACCGAATCTGAAGTGTTGTTGACGACCGATCCCTACGAAGCGGTGGCGAATGCCGACGTGATCTACACCGATGTGTGGGTCAGTATGGGCCAGGCCGATGCACCGGAGCGGGTGAAAGCGCTGCAGGGCTATCAGGTCAACGAAAAGCTCCTGTCTGCCGCGCGGCCGTCGACGAAATTCATGCACTGTCTGCCGATGCACCGGGGCGAAGAAGTGACCGCGGCAGTGGCCGACGGGGCACAATCGGTCGTGTTTGATCAGGCAGAAAACCGTCTCCACGCGCACAAAGCGGTATTGGCGCTGCTGTGCAGCCGCGAAGGCGCGAGTCTGTTGTAGGTGTGGTGCGCCGGTGTGGCGCGGACACCAGAGGGAGAGCCTGTATGGCGATTGTACGGTTGTTGGTCGCTGATGTGGCCGTGGCTTCGGCGTTTTATACGGAGCATTTCGGATTCGTCGAAACCGAAAACTGGGGCGGTGCATTCGCCATTGTGCTGCGGGAAGACCTATCGCTCTGGCTGAGCGGCCCGCAGACGTCAGCCGCTAAACCCCTGAGCGATGGACGGGTGCCGGTGCCGGGCGGCTGGAATCGGATTGTGCTGTCGGTCACTGATATCGAGAAAACCGTCGCCCAATTGCGAGCCGCTGGCTGTGTCTTCCGTTCAGAGATTGTCTCTGGCCCCGGTGGCCAGCAGATCCTCTGTGATGATCCCAGTGGCAACCCGATTGAGGTGTTTCAACCGCGCGGGTGATGTTGTCTCTATTGGTGCAGGGCCATGCGCACACGTGTGCACAGTGGTGTGTCGCGCTCACGTCTTGATAATGTTAATTGCATGATATACTCACGGGACGAAGGGAGTCGCACGATGCAATTGAACACACGAGGCATGGGTGTCTTGGTGGGGCTGCTGGTTTTCTTGGTGAGCTGTACAGCGTCGGTCAATGGTTCGAGTGTCACGCCCATCCAAGGGGCTGAGTGTAAGAACGCCGATGTGCAGAACGAATCGTGCACGATCGGGTTCGGTGCGGACGACGGCGCGCTGACGTTGTCGACCGACACGGTCAACATGAAGCTCTCCGACACCAGTGACGGGTCGGTGGTCGGGGTGAATCTGCGGAACAACGCGACGAATGCGCTGTACAGCATCGCGGTCATCGCTGGCCCCGAGAGCTGCACGACGGGGCTGCGCTATGTCGCTGCCGAGGGTGGCGAGGGCTATGTCGCAGTGAGCGATGCCGAAGGATGCGCGATTGTCTACACCGACGTGGTGGCGGCACAGCGGATCAAACAGGTGACGTTGAACTTCACCATCGCGCAGACCGCATATATCGTGGTCAGCGACGGGACCGAGGGGGGCACGCAAGCCGTCATCACAGTCATCGCAGCCGAAGGGTAATCGCGGACGAACCACGCCACCCGTGCACTGCACGGGTGGCGTTTTTGTCTGTCGAGAACGGGTGTGCGGTACGGGTGAGACCTGCTGTGGCGTCCGCACCGCGGCACCCGTTGGGAGGTGGCCGGCGAGCGGCTGCTGGCTGCGTGTCACCGCCGAAACACCACCCCCGCCGGAATGTGCGTCTGCTGGTACGAATCACGCCCCCAGGCGAAGAGCTCGCCGGTGGTACTCAGGGCGACGGTGTGGAGGGTACCGCAGGCGATGGCAGCGATGGGTGGTAGCGCACGGCCAGGGTGGCACTGGCCATAGTCGTCGTTGCCGAAGCATTCGATGCGGCCGTCGCGCAACAAGACGGCGCCGTGTTCGCCCCCGAGCGTGACCGCGGTGATGTCGCGCAGCCCAGTGACACCACCGGCGCGGGCGGCGAGCTCGCCCCAGACCACGAGGGTCCCGTCGGCGCGCAAGGCTGCCGATGACTGCCCGCCGGCAGCGACTGCCACGACGTCGCGCAGATCGGCGGGCACCGTCGTTTGGCCGGCGCTGTTGTTGCCCCAGGCCTGCACGGTGCCGTCGTCGAGCAAAACCACCGAATGACGCATGCCGGCGGCGACGGCGACGCCCGCGCCTGCCAATGCTGGGACGCTGCACTGACCGGCGTCGTTGTTGCCCCAGGCCAGCACCCGCCCGTCGTCGCCGACGGCGATCGAATGCACCATGCCCGCAGCGATGCCGACGGCGCGGAACTTGTTGACCGTCGCGAATAACGTCTGCCCGTGATTGCTGCGGCCCCAGGCGTGGATCCGCCCGTCACGGTCGTACCCGAGTGCGTGCCAGCCACCCGCTGCAACGGCGACGAGCGCCTGGGCGGGTGCGGTGCGCTGGCCGTAGGTGTTGTCGCCCCAGCTGAGCGCATAGCCGTCTGCAGCAATCGCGACGGTGTGTTCGTACCCGGCGGCGATCGGTGGAGCGAGGCGATGGACCAGCTGTTGGATTGCAATACGTTGCGGCGTGGCGGCACGGGTGATGCGCGTGCCGTGTGCCGATTGTACTGAGAGTGGGCGCGCCCCCGTGGCGTCGACCACCCACACCCCACTGGTGGCGGCGACGGCGATCAGCGTGTCGGTCAGCGCGAGTGCGGTGGCGCCGTCGAGCCGAGTCGGTGCGACGGGCTGGGCCGCCCCGATGACGTGCAGCGTGTCGGCTTGGTCGATTGCCACGATGGTCTGCTGCGCGCAGCCGATGAGGCGGATCGGGGGCAGCTGGCGCACCGCTGCGCGGGCACTGCCGACCCGTGGCCCCCAGCAGACCACACTGCCGTCACGCTGGAGTGCGACGCTCATCCCATCGCCGGCGGCGATGGCGACAGCGTCGGTGACACCCCGTGCATCGAGGAGCGCGTCGCGGTCGAGTGTACCCCATTCGACCACCGTCCCGTCGCGGCGCAGGGCCATTGCGTGTGTGCCGCCGACGGCGATCGCGGTCACGCCGTCGAGCCCGGCAGGGACCTGACACTGCTGCGCACTGTCGTCGCCCCACGCGACGACACGTTGGTCGCCGGTGAGCGCGAGAGAGACCTGCGCACCTGCTGCGACGGCATGGATGTCGGGGAGACCGCTCGGGACCAGCGTCTGCCCATGGTTGTTGGCGCCCCAGGCATGGACCGTGCCGTCGTAGCGGAGCGCGAGCAGGTGCTGTCGGCCGGCTGCCACGGCGACGACACCGTTCAGCCCGACTGCGGGTTGGAGTGCCGGGTTCACTGTGTCGCCGTGGACCCACACCGTCGTGTCGCCGCGCACACCGGCGATGTACCCCAGCCCGGCGGTGAGCGTCGGGGTGCCGGCGCGGGCGCTGTTCGGTGCGCCGAATGCAGCCGCGGGGATGCGTGGCGCCAGTGGCGGCTGTGCGTCGGCTGACT
Source organism: Chloroflexota bacterium (assembly GCA_046046485.1). Lineage (GTDB taxonomy): Bacteria > Chloroflexota > Chloroflexia > Chloroflexales > Roseiflexaceae > UBA965. The sequence continues at coordinate 5,595 of JBJOJU010000084.1, forward strand.
CACTGCTGCGTTGCGCCGGCGCATCGCTGCGTGTAGTCATGATGGGGATGGCGTCGGCTGGGTTATACGGGCGCGGCGCAGCCGTACCGGATTCGACCGGGACACGGGTCGCTTCGTGCGGCTGCAACGGCGTGCTCCACAACGAACGCCCGCTCGTGGCAGAGGCAGGTGGCGGTTCGACCGGGGCTTCGTCGGGCAGCGGCGGCAAAAACTGCGTGCGCGGGCTCACCGGCGTGGGGTCGATGGCTGGCGTTGGTGAACGGTCGCCGGCTGGTTCATTGGCCCACAGTGCGCGCGAGGGCATCGGGTCGACACGGATCGGCTCGGGGGCAACCGGCGATGGTTCGACCAGCGCTGGTTCGATCGGTGTCGGCGCGGAGGAAACGGTAATCGTCGGTTCGGGTAGCGGGGCCTCGGGTGCCGGTGTGGCGGGCAACGGCGGCAGTTCGTCGAGGGGCCGCAGCGCCGACTCGATCGGGAGCCGGGTCGCTTCGGTCGTTTGCAGCGGCGTACTCCACACCGACCGCGGGACGCTGGGTGCCGGCGGCAATAAGTCGTCGATTATTTCGAGGGTGTCGGTGACATTCGACGCCTGCGGTTCGGCTGCGGGCACGACGGGCTCGATCACCGGTGGCAGCGTCACAGCGGGTAATTCGGGTTCCGGCACGACGCTGCGCCGCGGCTCCGGCTCGCGAGAGACCGGTGCGGCAGGGGGCACCGCCGGCGACCAGATCGACGGCGCGATGGACGGGCGTCCCTCGCTGCGGTCCGGTTGTGCCGCGGAATTGTCAGGCGGTGCTGCAATGGTATCGGCCGCCGCAGCGGTGGCATCGAGTCGTGCAGTGGGGTTGCTCGGGCGCAGTTCCTCGGGTGATTCGCTGGCTGCTCCGCTGAAGCGGATCTGGGTGGGCACGTGTGCCAGATCGACCGGCAACGGTGTCTCGAGCGCAGGCGGGATCCGCGGAGCGGACGGCGCAGCGATATCCGCCGACGGCGGAGGAAAAACCGGGGGCATGGCAGCCGGCGGCGGTGCGGCATATGTTGGTGGCGGGGTCTGACTCACCGGTTGGGCGCTCCACACCGATGGACGGATCTGCGGGCGCGCGTCGGTTTCGGCTGGATCCGGTGTCTCCTGAGGCGGCACACCAGGCTCTGGCGCTGCAGCAGTGACGGGTTCGGCGCTGGATGATTTTTCCCCTGCTGCTGGGCTAGGCGTTGCCTCGATGGGCACTGCGGAAGGGATAATCGGCAGCGGATTCGATTGCGACGACAGTCGTGCCGCCGCAGCTGGGCTGCTCCACACCGACGGCGGGATGACCCGATCGATCGGCTCGGTGGGCGGTGGCTCGACATTCACGGGCGGCGGAGGAGCGACAGGTGGGGTGGCACTGGGTGCAGGTGCAACTCGTGCGGCCGAGATGACCGGTTGGACCGATGGCGGGGTGGGCACCGTCGCTGCTGCTGCATAGGTACTGGTGCGGATCAGCGGCGGGAGCGGTAAGTCTGACAGCTCGGCAGGTACGACCTGGCCGCCCGTCGCGCGTTTGCCGTTGGCGTACTCCCATTCGCACACCACACACGGGTGGCCGGCGGGATGGATGTGGCTGTCGTCGTTGGCACAGGCGACGAGGGTCTGCTCGAGCTCGGTCAGCGCGACTTCCCATTCGTGGGCGGTCGGGCGCGTGTAACCCTTGAGAAATGCGCGCAGGAAGAGTGTCGTCAGCACCGCAGGGAGCGACGTGATGCGCGGGGCGTAGCGCGGCGGTTCGTAGAACGAATTGGCGATATGGGGGAAGACATTGTTTTTGATGCACCAGACCTGTGCCGATTCGACCTGGGGCATCCCGGCAGAGGGAATGCCCTGGAACGGGTGGAACCCCTGCATCAACAGTTTGTAGAGGAGCACTGCGAGACCGAATTGGTCGTGTGCTTCGGTTCGGATGACGCCCTTGCGGATGTCTTTGCCGTGCAGCTCGGGCGCCGTGTATTCGGGCACGACCACCGTACACGGGTAGATGTCGCCGGTCGGCGCGATGATCTGCATCGAGTCGCAGTCGATGATCGACACCAGGGCGACACGGTCGAGTTCTTTGGTGAAGTGGAAGTTTTTTTCGTTGATGTCGCCGATGACGATACCGCTGGCGTGCAGCTGCCCGACGACCCGGACCAGGTTTATCGCGACACGGTAGATGTGGCGGTGGTTCAGCTCGGGGTGGTGCTTGGCACGGAAGTTCGGGTTGAGGAGTTGGGCAATCGAATAGGTGTGC
>JBJOJU010000089.1:0-8346 GCA_046046485.1 Chloroflexota bacterium
CCCGGCGTTCCTGACCTCGCGGTATACGATTGTGTCGTTTAAAAGCGAGCGAGCCCGGGCCAATCAGAAGCCCTTCTGGCAGCGCGCCTACCTCGACATCTTGGCGATGATTCCAATCGGCTACGGCTGGTGGATGCTCAAACAGCAGGGTTCTCTGGGCAGCATCGACGCCAGCGGCATCGGCGACCCGTTCAACAATCCGTTGTTGCTCATCGCGCCGACGTTGTTTATTTTCGTCGGCGCGCTGCTGGCGGTGCGCTTTTTCCCCGTCATCGTGCGCATCCTCGAATGGGTGGCCGGGCGCTTGCCGGGGATCTCGGCGGTGACGGCGCTGCGCTACCTCTCGCGCACCCCGTCGGCGTACTCAGGGCCGATTTTGCTGCTGATTATCACGCTGAGTCTGGCCGGCTTCACCGCCTCGATGGCCAAATCACTCGACTCCAACCTGCTCGAAAAGAACCGTTATATCGCCGGCGGCGACGCGCGCTTGTTCGACCTGGGCCAGAACGTCTCGGGGGGCAGCGCAGCCGCCCCCGGTGCGGTGCAGAGCTTCGAGCAGTCGATTGTCCAGACCGAGGATTCGCGGTTGACGGGCCCGAAGTACTACTTTTTGCCCATCGAAGACTACACCAACCTCAACCAAGTCGTCGCCTCGACCCGGGTCGCCAACAGCACCTCGTCGGCCGTCATCAACGGCAACAGCGTCGACATCCACTACTACGGCATCGACCGGATGCAGTTCCCCACGGTGGCATACTGGCGCGACGATTTCGCCGATGTGTCGCTGGGCGAGCTGATGAACATCTTGGCCGAAGACCCGTCGAACGTCTTGGTCGACAAGGCCTGGGCCAAAATGGTCAATCTGCGCATCGGTGACACCTTCATGCTGCGGATGAACAACCTCGACGCGACGGTCGACGTGCCGGTGGTGGTGCGCGGATTCGTCAACTACTTCCCCACCTCGTACCCCTCCGAAAACCCGCCGGTCATCGGCAACCTCGATTATTCGTTTGACATGCAGGGCGGTCAGTACCCCTACGATGTCTGGTTGCGCTTAGCCGACGATGCGACGATCACCGATTCCGACATCTACATGGGCACAATTACGCTGGGCATGAAAACCTTCATCCGCGAATTCGCCCCCACCGTCATCACCAAGGAGCGGCTGCGCCCCGAGCGTCAGGGCTTCTTCGGGTTGTTGTCGGTGGGCTTCGTGGCAGCGGCGTTCTTGTCGATGCTCGGGTTCTTGTTCTACTCGATCTTGGCGTTCCAACGCCGGTTCGTCGAGCTCGGCATGCTGCGCGCCATCGGTCTGTCGACCGGGCAGCTGGGCACGCTGTTGGCTATCGAGCAGACGTTCATCATCGGCATCGCGGTGTTGGCGGGGACGTTCATCGGGGTCAGCGCGAGCACGTTGTTTATCCCGTTTTTGCAGATGCCCATGAGCGAGCGAGACATGTTCCCGCCGTTTGCGGTGCAGATCGCCACCGAACAGATCTTGATTATCTACGGGGTGTTCGGTGTGGTGTTGGTGTCGACGGTGGCGATCACGGTCGTCTTGTTGCGCCGCATGAAGCTCTTCCAGGCTGTCAAACTCGGGGAGGCCATATGACCGTTTCGGACGCCATTGTCACCTGTGAAAACCTGCTCAAGGTCTATCGCATCGACGACCTCGAGGTGATGGCCTTGCAGGGGCTCGATTTGACCATCCGCCGCGGCGAGGTGATGGCCTTGGTCGGGTCGTCGGGCTCGGGCAAAACCACCCTGCTCAACGTCATCGGTGGGCTCGACCGCCCCAACGCCGGCAAGCTCATCGTCGCCAACAACGACCTGCTCAAGCTGACCGACGGCTCGCTCGACGCCTACCGGCGCAAATACGTCGGCTTCATTTGGCAGCAGAAAGCTCGCAACCTCATCCCGTATCTCGATGTCGAGCAAAACATCGAGCTGCCCATGATCATGAGCGGTGTGCCGGCCAAAGAGCGCAAGGAATGGATCGGCGAGCTCATCGACGCGGTGCGTCTCAATCACCGGCGCGGGCACAAGTTGGCACAGCTGTCGGGCGGTGAGCAGCAACGCGTGGCCATCGCCATCGCCCTGGCCAATCGGCCGGCGCTGCTCCTGGGCGACGAACCGACGGGCGAGCTCGATTCGCAGACCGCCGAAGTGGTCTTCAACATCTTCCACGAACTCAACCGCCGCTTCGCGCTGACGGTCATCATCGTCTCGCACGACCCCAACATCGCCCACTTCGTCAACCGCGTGGTGGCGATCCGCGACGGCAAGACCAGCAGCGAGACGGTCAAGCGCCTCGACGTCGACCCCACCAGCAATCGCTTCGACGCCGCGCACCTCGAAGAGCTGCACATGCTCGACTCGGCGGGCCGGTTGCAGATCCCCAAAGAAATGCGCTCGCGCTACGGCATCCGAGACCGCTTGGTGCTCGAAGAGCAAGACGAAGGCATCTTCATCAAACCGCCGGTCAATGCGGCCGCCGATGCGATGAACGCCGAGCGCGAAAAACGCCTCACCGACGCCGATGCACCGCCCGAACTCAAACCGAGCCGCTTCGACCAGATGATGCGCAACCTGAGGAGCCGGATCAAATGACCAACGCTACCCCCGCGGTGCGTGTCGAAAACGTGACGCGCGCCTACTCGGTCAACAACGAACAAGTCTTGGCCCTGCGCGGCGTCAACATGACCATCGAGCGCGGTACCTTCACCGCCTTCATGGGCCGCTCGGGCTCGGGCAAAACGACCCTGCTCAACATGATCGGCGGGCTCGACACCCCCACCAGCGGCAATATTTTTTTCTTGGGGCAGAACACCGCCCAGCTGTCGCAAGACCAGCTGACCGATATCCGCCGCGACAAGATCGGCTTCATCTTCCAAGCCTTCGCGCTGCTGCCCATTCTGTCGGCGTGGGAAAACGTCGAGCTGCCCTTGCGCATCGCGGGGATCAAATCCAACAAAGAACGCCGCGAACGAGCCCATGCCGCACTGACCCTGGTCGGACTCGATCAATGGGCCGACCACCGCCCGTCGGAGATGTCGGGCGGCCAGCAACAGCGCGTCGCCATCGCCCGGGCACTGGTTTCGCGGCCGCCGATCCTCATCGCCGACGAACCGACCGGTGAGCTCGACTCGACCACCGGCAAAAACCTGCTGACCCTGATGCGCAACATCGTCAAGAGCGAAGGCGTGACCCTGATCATGGCCACCCACGACCAGTCGGTGCACCATTTCGCCGACATCGTCCACCACATGCGCGACGGCCAGGTCTACGAATCGATCCCCGGCACCTTCGACGCCGCCACCGCCCCTACCGACCACTGAGCCCCGCCGTACCGACCGGGGGCGCGACGCCCCCGGTTTTTTGTCCCACACACCGACGAGCCACCATGCCAGACACCACACCACCCGCCAACCATCTGCGCGCCAGCACCGTCGTGCTGTTGGTGTGGTGTCTGGCGGCGCTGCTGCTGACCTGGCACGGGTCGCAGCGCGTCCTGCTCGCCATGGGCAGCGAGCGGGCGGGCACGGGGTGGTACGGCCGCGAGACGACCCCCGAAGGTGCCACGACCTTCCGCTGGACCGCGCCCGACGCCACCCTGACCGTGCCCGCCGGCAGCGCCGGCCGCGTGATCCACCGGCTGCGGCTGGTCGCGGCTGTGCCCGCGACCACGCTGCGCCTGCGCGTCGACGACGGCGCAGCGCAGGCGTTCGCCGTGGGCACCGGCGGGTTCCGCACCTATCAGCTGTTGGGCGACGTGCGGGTCGCCTGGGGCGACTCCCGCACCGTCGCGTTGCACACCACCCCCGCCGTTGCCGACGGCAGCCGCACCCTGGGTGTCGCCATCGCCGACTATCGCACACAGCCTGCTTCAGCGCTGCCGGGAGTGTTGCCGCCGCTGTGGGCATTCGCCGTCGTCGCCAGCTCGCTGCTGTGCGGCTGGGCCGTGCGCCGCTGGGGCGTCGGCCCCGCGGCGCTGTGCTGGCTCATCGGTGTCGCAGCGTGGCTGGCGGCAGCCGCCGGCTGGGTGCCCTTCCGCGCACTGTTGCTGGGTTCCGGCGGCGTGCTGGTGCTGCTGGCGGCGGCGCTGCAGCAAACGCGCCGACTTGTCGCGCAGGCGCTACCCGTGGGACGTCGGCTGCGCCGCAGCCTGGTGCTTTCCCCGCGCCTGCGGTACGCCGGCGCAGCGCTCGGGTTGAGCGGGTGCGCGGTCATCGTTGTGCAGATGTGGCCTCAAGCGTCGCAGGACGACGTGGTCGGCGCGATCCTCTTTTCCCTGATCCTGCTGGGGCTACCGCTGCTCATCTCCCTGCGCACCCGACTCGCTCGGCTCGCCCCGCCGCTCGTCTGGTCGGTCGGGATGCTGGCGACTGGGGCGCTCGGATATGTATTTTGGCGCATCTATACGCGGCAAATCGATGGTTCGATGCTGTCGGATCTGCCGTTGCACATGCTCGATGCACGCCGGCTGGTGCTGGGCAACGTCACCGTCAATTACGCGGTCTGGGTCGATGGGGCAGTGGCGTATACGACGCAGAGCGGGAATCGCTGGGTCAGCATCCCCCACCCGCTCTTCCACTGGGCATTGGGCCTCGTGGGCTTCCTGATGCGCGACACCGTCTATTGGCGGGCGCTACCGGTCACACTGCTACTCTTTCAGGGGCTGGCCGTGCTGCTCCTCTACGGTTTGGTGCGACGGATGGTGGGTGCGCGCCTGCAGGCTGCCTGGGTCTGGCTGGCGGCGCTGTCGCTGCACGTCGTCGCGGCGGTCTATCTGCCGGCGCTCAATCCGTTTTTGTACCGCGGGCCGGGCTCGGTGACCATATTCCACAACGCCACCACCATCGTCGCCAAACCGGTGAGTTGGCTAGCGGCGGGTCTACTGCTGGTCGTGGTCGCGCCGCGCACGCAGCGGCGCTGGCTCTGGGCACTCACGGCCGCCGTCGCCGTCGTCGTCGCCACTCTGGCCAAACCCAACGGCACGTTGGCGCTGCTGCCGGCGCTCTGGCTGGTACTGGGCGGCGCCTGGCTGGCGGGCAAACCGCTGCCCCGCGGGGTCTGGTGGCTGGTGGTGCCCAGTCTGGCGGCACTGCTGCTGTTGGCGTATCAATCGACCATCCGCAGCAACGGCGGTAGTGATTTCGCCGTCGGCTGGTTGCGGGCGCCGCTGTTGAGTAGCCCGCATCCGTATGTCTCGGTGCTGCAGCTGTGCGCCTTTCCTCTGCTGACGCTGTTGCTGGCGCCGCCGTTGTGGCGCGACCGGTTGACGCTGGTGGTCGTGGCGGCGTGTGCGCTCGCTGTGGTGCAGTATTTTGTTTTCTACGAACCAGCGCAGATCACCGCCAACAACTTCGCCTGGGGGCTGCGCATCGTCGTCCCGCTCTGGCATGCACTGGCGCTGGGTTGGCTGCTGCGCATCTACAGTCGGCCACACGTCCCGCTACGGGCGCACGTGCTGGCAGCGGTCTACGGACTGCATCTGCTGGCAGGCGCGCTCTATCTGGTGCAGCTGCTAGTGCGCAACAGCTACCTCTAGCCTGCCCCGGCGCGCCGGTGCGGTATACTACAGAGACGTATAGACACACCGCGAGTGAGTATGCACGACACACTACCGACTCTTGCACCGACCAACCGTGCCGTCCTCTTGCTGACCAGCGCTGCCTTGGCGCTCGTATTGCTCTGGCCGATCGCCCCGCTCAGCGCCACCGCTGTGGGCGTCGTCGCCGTCTTGGCCATGATCCTCGCCTGGGTCTACACTGCGCCGTTACGCTGGCCCACCGTGGCGCTGGCGCTGGCGGCGGTACCGTTTGTCTGGTGGCCCGATGCGGCCGCCGGCCGCGTCTCGTTGATCATCGCCGCCTGCGTCGTCTTGGTGCGCGCCTGGCTGCCCACACCCGATGCGACCACACTCGGTGCCAAACGCGAATCGGCCCGCGGGCGCTTCCGCGCGCTGGCGGTCGCCACCGTGGCCGCCCTGGTGTTGGTGAGCGCGCTGGGGAGCGCCGGCGCACTCAGCTGCGACACGCTGCCCTTCTGCGGCGAAAACGGCGTGCTCGCCCAATTGCAGAACAGCCACCGCGTCTTTTCGGTCATCGCCGGCTTGTTCGCGGCCATCATGGTCGCCCAGACGCTGCGCAGCTACACCGACCGCGGTATCCGCGGCGCGGCGATCGCCGTGGGGGTGTTGGTGACCGCCCAGGTCGTCGTCGGCCTCATCATCGACCAAGGCGTCCTGCAATCGTTGGTACACGCCGAACTGAGCATGGTCAGCATCGCCGCCGCCGCCGTGGTGGCCGCTGCTGCCTACCACCTGCCGTGGACCCGGCACGCCGCCGAAAGCAGCGCCAAACCGGCGGTGGGCGACGACATCCAAGGCCCATATACCTGGAAAGAAAAACTCAAAGACTACGTCAGCCTCACCAAACCCGGCGTGATTTCGCTGCTCATCCTGACCACCATCACCAGCATGTACATCACCCCCGCCGGCGCACCGTCGTTGGCACTGGTGCTGTGGACGACGTTGGGTGGCTGGTTGATGGCGGCCGCGTCGCACAGCTACAACTGCTACCTCGACCGTGACATCGACGTGCTGATGGGGCGCACCGGCCGCCGGCCGATCCCCAGCGGGCGCATCCCCGGCTGGCACGCACTCGTCTTGGGCACCGTGCTGATGATCCTGGCAGCCGTGATTCTGGTGGTCTATGCCAACTGGCTCGCCGCCGCGCTGGCCTTCGCCGGCCTGGTCTACTATGTGCTCATCTACACGATGTGGCTGAAACGCAGCACCTTCAACAACATCGTCATCGGCGGCGGCGCCGGCGCCTTCCCCCCGTTGGTCGGTTGGGCCGCGGCCACCGGGAGCCTGACGCTGCCGTCGTTGTTCTTGTTCGCGATTATTTTCTACTGGACCCCGCCGCACTTCTGGGCGCTGGCCATCATCCGCTCCAAAGACTATGCCCGCGCCGGCGTCCCCATGCTGCCGGTCATCGCCGGCGACGCCGAGACACGCTGGCAGATCGTGCTCTACACCATCCTGATGTTCGTGGTCACCATCCTGCCCACCCCGCTGCAGATGCTGGGCGTCGCCTACCTGGTGATGGCGACGGTGCTCGGGCTGGTCTTCGGGTATTACGCCGTCCAACTCTATCGCCAGGGCACCACCGCCTCGGCCTGGGGCCTCTACCGCTTCTCGCTGCTCTATCTGGCACTTTTGTTCGGTGCCATGGTCGTCGATCGCGTCTATTTCAGCTGAGTAGCCGGCGAAAAACTCCCCTGCCGGCTCCAGAGTTCATATATCCATAGAAAACCCCACAGCCCCCGCTGCGTACGCAGTGGGGGCTTTTTGGTCGGACGTTTTTCCCTGGTACGGCGGGACGACGCCGGGGCAACTGCTGCGACCTGCTGGCGCTCAGCCCCCGCGCTGCGTCAACGTCACATAGGCACACGCGCGCATCGCCTCGGCGGCCAAGACCGGCGCCGCTTCGCGATATTCCTCGTGTTCGCCCATGCCGAAAATCGGGTGTATCGGGGCGCCGATCAGGCAGCCATCGGCGTATTCGTCGGGCGTACACTCGCCGAGCACCACCATCAGCGGCAACAACACACTGGCGTGGTGGCGCGTACACAGCGACATCACCGCCGTCTGTTGGGCTGGGTCGAGCGCCAGTAACGCCGCCCGCACCACCGCCGACACGGCCGGCGTGCACAGGTCGTACCCCAGCGGCTGCGTGCAGCCGTGCTCAGCGAGCCAGGCCGAGACCGATCGCCACGCCCACACCTGCTCGATATACTCTGGCCCTGCCATCGGCCGCGTGATGACCTCGTGGTGCGTCAACAGGTGCGGCAGACCGTCGACAAACCCGCCCCACGACGCAGCGATGAGGTCGTGCTCTGTGCAATAGAGCGAATAATACCCCCCGCTGGTCACATCCAGCCCCTCGGTCATCCACGCTTCCTGCAGCAGCGCATACACCACCGAACGCAGCGGATGCACCACCGGGTTGCCAGCCGGTGTCGTCAGCTGGTCCTTCCCCACATACAGCCCATACCGCGTGCCCACCTGCCGCACCCGGAGCGCTGCGACGTCGTCTGCCGTCCACTGTTCGATGTACCGTTGCCCCATCACACCCTCCGTCGCGTCTCTTCTCCTGTATTTTTATCATTACTACGTCATAATGTCAATACATGATTTGCGACACACAGAAAACCCCCGTAGCGCCATGGCACGGGGGTTCCGGGGCAGGTGGCACAGTGTTAGCTCAAGCCCACCGTGTTACCGGCGGCGTCGATATCGATGCGTTCGGCGCCGGGGTGGGTGGGCAACCCGGGCAT
>JBJOJU010000104.1:0-5382 GCA_046046485.1 Chloroflexota bacterium
AGCATATACCCACACCCCCACAGCACTGCCAAACCCATGGCCTGCACGAGCCGCTGGCGCGGCAGCCAGGCGTCGAGCGCCAGGCACGCGAGAGCACAGCCGGCGACGAGGGGTAGAAACCGTGCATCACCTGCTAGCACTGCCTGCTGGAGGCCGAACAGCCCGAGCGCAGCCTGCCAGGCAAAACGGTGCAGCGATTGTCGCTGGCACTCGCTCCAGACCCAGACGAGGGAGGCGACCAGGCCGACGTGCGACGTCATCCCGATGCCGATCAGGCGCTCGCCACCCATATAGGACTCGGCAGCGACCGCGACCAACGGCGACCACGCCTGTGCGGTGCCCCACAGCAGCAGCAGCGGCGTCGCGGCGACGATCGATTGTTCTGCCCATGCCGGTCGCGAAAGCACCCGCGGAATCACGAGCGCAATCAGAGTGACGGCCGCCACATGCGCCGGTTGCACGACACTCTCGAGTGCGTACTCGCTGCCGGCGACCCACTGCCAGGCGACATCGGTGCACGCGGCTGCGACTGCAGCCCACTGCCAGCGGCGACTGAGCGTTGTGCCGGCTGCGACGACCACGAGGACGAGGGCCACTGCGCTACCGAGATGCAGCGTGCCGGCCGCCGCCCAGCTGACCGTTCGCTGCCAGAGCGCGAGTGATTCGAAGCCGGGGACCAGTGCACCGCACAGGCACAACACTAGCAAGAGCACGCGCGGTGCTGTGCGCGACGAAACAGGAGCATCCATTGCACACCTATGACAGACAGAACATGCCCTAGTGTACACCGCGGCTCAGCGTTCTGCTCCATAGCCGCGCTCCTGGCAGACGCTGCGCAGATCGGTGATCTCGCACACAAAGGCGTCGGCGACTTCGCGGATGAGACTGCGCGTGGTGTCGACGCTCAACCGGGCGTGAGCGGCGATTTCGGCATACGAGAGCCCCATCAGGTAGCCGTCGAGCACGGCGATGTGGCGTTCCGAAAGGGCGATGGCGTAGTCGGCGTGCAGGGGGTGTAGCTGGGCAAGGACCGCATCGATCTGGGCGGCGTCGGGTGGCGCTGGCTGGACATAATGATTTTCTGAAGGGGAGCGGTGTTTGAATGCCATATGTCACGCTCTCTGGTGCATCGGCTCGGTGTTCCTAAATATAGCGAATATTGTAAAAAATGACAATATCACCATTGCGCACGACGTACGCAAGCAGTTGCGGACTCGCAAGCCGTGGCCACGGCAGGTCATGGGCTGCCGTGCTAAGATGCTGACATTCCCCCGGTTTTTTCAGCGGCAGTGTCGCCAGTCATCGATGAGGATGTCATGAACACCCAGACGTTTTTCGAGCAATTCACCCTGTGGGCGGCGTTTGCGACCGCTGTCATTGGGATCGTCATGGCGTTTGTCGTACGCGCTCAGATCCTCGCCCTCGACACCGGTACCGACCGGATGCGCGAGGTGTGGGGGTTTATCCGTGCAGGGGCAACCGCCTATCTCTCGCGGCAGTTCCGCACCATCGCGGTGTTGATCGCCGTGCTCACCGTGGTCTTGGCGGCGAGCGTGTTGTTGATCCCGCCCACCCACGAAGCAGTGCTGCGCTTCGGCTCGGTCGAAGCCGCCACCCTGTGGGTCGCGGTGGGCCGGGCAGCGGCGTTTTTGATGGGGTCGCTCTTTTCGTACACCGTCGGCTACGTGGGCATGAATGTGGCGGTCGACGGCAATGTCCGGGTCGCTGCGGCGTCGCGGGTCGGGTATAACCCTGCCCTCCAGGTCGCCTACCGCTCGGGCAGCGTGACCGGTATGCTCACGGTCGGCCTCGGGCTCTTGGGCTGCACCGTCATCGTGATGGTCTTTGGCATCAGTGCCCCCGACGCGCTACTAGGCTACGGGTTCGGTGGCTCGTTGATCGCGCTGTTCATGCGGGTCGGTGGCGGCATCTACACGAAAGCGGCCGACGTCGGTGCCGATTTGGTGGGCAAGGTCGAAGCCGGTATCCCCGAAGACGACCCGCGCAACGCCGCGGTCATCGCCGACCTGGTGGGCGACAACGTGGGCGACTGTGCCGGCATGGCAGCCGATGTCTTCGAGAGCTTCGAGGTGACCACCGTCTCGGCGCTCATCCTTGGGTTGGTCTTGGGCGATGCCCTGAGCGGCACGGTGGGCGACGGCCAGTACGACATGCGCTACGTGCTCTTCCCCCTGCTCGTGCGCGGCATCGGCGTCATCGCGTCGGCCGTCGGCAACCAGCTCGTGCGCACGTCGGAGCAGAAGCGCGACGCCCTGGCGGCGATGGACCGCGGGCTGTATGTGTCGGCGGGGATCGCGGTGGTGTTGACGGCGGCCGTGAGCCTCTACGGGATGCAGTCGGCGGCCGGCGTCATCGACTGGAAGCCCTTCTTGACCATCGTCGCCGGCATCGGCCTGGCGATCGGATTAGGCAAACTCACCGAATACTACACCTCGACGCACTACACCCCGGTCCGTGAGGTCAGTGCGGCGTCTGAAACCGGCGCTGCCACCAATATCTTGTCGGGGACCGCCCTGGGCATGGAGTCGTCGACCTATTCGGCGGTGGTCATCGCCGCGGCGATTTTTGTGTCGATCCTCATCAACGGCAGCGGGGCCGACCAGCTGGTATCGGTGCTCTACGGCATCGCGCTGACCGGCATCGGCATGTTGACGCTGACGGGCAACACGATTTCGATGGACTCGTTCGGCCCCATCTCGGACAACGCCAACGGCATCGGCGAAATGTCGCAGCTCGAGCCCGCCGCGCGCCACGTGATGGACGACCTCGACGCCGTGGGCAACACCACCAAGGCCGTCACCAAGGGCATCGCCATCGGGTCGGCGGTCATCGCCTCGGTCGCGTTGTTCGGCTCGTACATCAGCGATGTGGCCAAAGTGCAGGCGACGCTCGGGTTGCCTCAGCTCACCAGCATCAACGTAGCAGCGCCGCCGGTGTTCATCGGGTTGCTCATCGGCGGTGCGATTCCGATGTTGTTTTCGTCGCTGCTCATCCGGGCGGTGGCGCGTGCAGCCGGGCAGATCGTGACCGAGGTGCGTCGGCAGTTCGCCATCCCCGGCATCCTCGACGGCACGGTGTTGCCCGACTATGCCCGGGCGGTGAGTATTTCGACCGCAGCGGCCCAACACGAATTGCTGGGCATCGGCATCATGGGGGTCGCGACGCCCATCTTGGTCGGCTTCGGTTTCGGGATCGAAGCATTGGGTGGGTTCTTGGCCGGGGTGATTTTGTCAGGGCAGCTGCTGGCGGTCTACCAGAGCAACGCCGGTGGCGCCTGGGACAACGCCAAGAAACACATCGAAGAGGGGCACCACGGCGGCAAACACTCCGAACCGCACAAGGCAGCGGTAGTGGGCGACACCGTCGGTGACCCACTCAAAGACACTGCCGGCCCGGCACTGAACCCGATGGTCAAAGTGATGAATCTGGTGTCGTTAATCATCGCGCCGATAATCGTGGTCATGCGCCCCGTCGACGCCCCGCTCAGCGCTGCCGTGGTGGTCGTGTTGGTCGTGAGCCTGGCAGGGTTGCTGTATGCGATCGTGCGGGCTAAGCAACCGACGGTCGCTTAGGACACAGAAAACCCCCGACCACATCGCGCATGTGGTCGGGGGTACCAGTGACGCACCAGCGTCGGGGAATCTATTAGGCGCGGGCGCCGCGGCGCTGATTCTGGAAGCAGTCGTCGCAATAGACGGGTTTGTTGTTGCGGGGAATGAACGGAACGGTTGCTTCTTTGCCACAACCGGCGCATACGGTTGCGTATTGTTCGCGAGGGCCGCTGCTGGCGGTCCGTTCGCGGTAGCCACCGCCCATGCTGTCGCTGCGCCCATTCATCTGGGACTTGCGCGCCTGACGGCACGACATACAGCGTGTGGGCTCGTTGGTGAACCCCTTCTGGGCGTAGAATTCTTGCTCGCCAGCGGTGAAAACGAATGGTTCACCACAATCGCGGCAATTCAGTGTCTTGTCAGCGTAGCTCATCGCTAGCTCTCCTCTGTCTCCATGGTTGGTACTGCCGAATGGGAACCTGGTATGCGCGTACCAGGGAGTGGACTGTTCCGTACGCAACAAATGAAGCCCCTGCGGGATAGACACTTGGACGTATTCAGTAACACCCAGCTCGTGAAATCAGTGTAGCACAGTGGATTATGTTTTGCAATAGTGTCTTCGTCACCGCACGAGATTCGGCATTGTGACAAAAAATACAGAACTGTAATTGTTTACATGCGCGTGCGGCTTTTCGTCACGCTCTGCGACCATCGTGGATCAAGAGCAACAGCCCTTCACGGATCGAGACGTGCGCAGTGGGCGACACGAGTTCATTGCTGACGCCGCGTGAGTGTTCGTAGTAGAGCGGCGCATCGGCGAGCGGGTACGCCAAGCCATCGGTGGTGATGCCGTGGACCGCCGGTGTCAACGGCAAGAGCGACACCACATCGCCGATGTGGCCGTGCACGACTGCACTGCTGCGCACGACCTGCAGCGTCTGGCCGTCGGCATAGATAATCGTCGTCAGCTCGGCGAGTAGCGGCAGGGTCAACAGCGCAATCGTGGCAAAGGTGTGATCCCAGCGGCCGCCCAACACGCAGAAGACGTCGATATGGGTTGCGCCGCGCTCCACCGCAGCGATGAGGGCGAGTTCGAGGTCGGTCTCGTCTTTGGCACGGGGGAAGCGGCGGATTTCGGTCTGCTGCTGCGCGAAAAACGCCAGTGCGTCGCTGCTGATCGAATCGAGGTCGCCGATGAGCAAATCGGGGGTAAGCCCCTGCTCGGCGAGGACGATCCCGCCGCCGTCGGCGGCGATGACCGCGTCAGCGGCAGCGATACAACGCGAAAGAGCGGGGTCAGCGGGCACCGGCGCATTAGCCACGATCACGATACGCACAGAATGAACTCCTTTGTTCGGCTGTTGTTATTGTACCGTTTGGACTGGGAGGCTGCACGCAGCGGGTCGACCATTCCCGTACAATAGGGGCATCACCACCACAAGGACGAAGCGATGACGCAAGCGCACCCCGCGTACCAGCCTGGGTCTTGGGAAGAACGATGGCACCCGCTCCGCGAAGAATGGGTGGTCATCGCCGCCCACCGCCAGAACCGGCCCTGGATCGGTCAGACCGTCGCTGCCACGGCCGAGACGATCCCCCCCTACGACGCGACGTGTTACCTGTGCCCCGGCAATGCCCGCATCGGCGGCGTCCATAATCCGGCGTACCGCGATGTGTTTGTTTTCGAAAACGACCACCCGTGCGTCGGCCCTGCCGCACCGACTCCCGTCACCCCGCCGGGGCCGTACCGGGTGCGCCGGGCCGACGGGATCGCCAAAGTCGTCTGTTTTTCGCCCGGTCATCATCTGAC
>JBJOJU010000124.1:0-2767 GCA_046046485.1 Chloroflexota bacterium
GATCGCCGTGTAGCCGAGCGTCGGCGACAGCAAGCCGGATTCGATCAATCCGCTCTTGAGTGTGCCGCTCAGAATCGTCGACAACCCGGTACCGAAGGCCTGCGCCATGCCCCACATGCCCATGTAGAGACCCGTGGAGCCTTCGACGGTCATGTCCATCATCAGCGACAGCGCGCCGACGTTATAGAAACCGGTGAACAAGCCCATGGTCAGCAACGCGGGCATCATCAACTGCCGCTGGCCGGTGTAGGCTGCGATGGTCAACAGACCGAGGCCGAAGGCCGTGCCCAATCCACCGACGATGCCGATGGTTTTCTTTTTTATCGACGTCGTGCTGCTCAACACGCCCATGATCAGCATGCCGATGAGGACGCCGCCACCCCACTGGGTGTTGAACGACGATGTCTCTTTGATGGTCATGCCGAACACTTCGCCGCCGAAGACTTCGAGAATCGCGTCCTGCAAGAAAATCCCGATGATCGACAGAATCACGAACGAAAAGAATGCGCGGACCTGGCTATTGGTGCGGATCAACGAAAACGCCACGCCCAGCGCCTTGAAGGGCGATGCCGCTGCTGCAATCGATTGCGCAGCGAGCCGCGTGAGTTCTTCGCTGCTGCGGCGCTTTTCCATGCCCAACATGGGCAAGAATGCGAAGAACACGACTGCCGGTGTCCACGAGTAGATCCGCTTCATCTCGGCGAAGACAAACTGCTCGCTGATGTTCGCCTTGATGACAATTGCCGCAGCGATGGCGCTGATGATCGTGAACGTCCAGACCACTGCCACGACCGCGCCGCGTTTGTTCGAATCGGTCGTTTCGGCGATGAGCGCGTGGTGCGTGTCACCCGTGGCTGCGATACCGATGCCGAAGACGAACAGGCTGACAAACCCCAGCACGAAGCCGAGTGTCTGTCCCTGTGACATCATCAGCGCCACATCGGGCAAAAAGACAAATACCAGCGACGACATCATGCTGGCGATGAAAAAATACGGCGTGCGGCGATAGCCGAACAGCGGAAAGCGATCGGTCAATCGGCCGATGATGACTTGGAATGGCGACAGGAAATGGTGCATGCCGATGAGAATTGTTATCACCACCGCTGCGATACCCAATTCGTGAATCGAGACGCGGTTGAAATTACTCGTCAACAAGGCGAACATCCAACCCGCGCCGATCTTGGGAATCGCGAGTCGGAGGGTGTTGATGACGCCGCGGGCCGCTCGTAGTACTGCTTCCATAGCATCGCGTCCTTTTCTCTGCAAAGCTTCGTTTGTAGTACGGAGTCTTTCGCCAAGTATAGCACCCGTGTTTTCGGCTCTCGGCGATGAAAAACGCACATCGCATGGAACTTTTATACACAAAAGCTGCACAAAAATCCCTGTACACGGTATGTGTACAGGGACAGGGTTTATATCTTTGCAAAGCCATTTTCGATGCTTTGCAAAACCTGTGAAACGCCTAAATCATCCGGATAGTGGTCTGTTCTTTCGACAAAAACTCGACACCGGTCTCGGTCACCAACACGTCCTCTTCGAGGCCGATGTAGCCGGCGGACGTCACCACACCCAGTTCGAGGGTATAGATGTTGCCCACTTCGACCAGCATATCGGGGGTGTTCCCGTAGCGCTCCCACCGGGGTCCCAGCAGCGGGCCGCCGTCGTGGCAGGCCTTGCCCAACCCGTGACCAAAGGCGTGCATGTACTCAGGGTAACCGGCGTCGACGATGACGTCGCGGGCCACAGAATCGACCTCGTGCCCCTTGGCACCCGGGCGCAGCGCCTTGGCACCCTCACGGATTGCCTGGCGGACGGTGTCGAAGGCCCGCTGCAACTCGGCCGGCAGTTCGGTTTCGCCGGGCCGACGCACGTACCAGAGCCGCTGGATGTCGGAGCAGTAGCCGTCTTGCTGGACGCCCAGGTCGATGTGGACGATGTGGCCCGGCTCGATCTTGATGTCGGCGCTGGGCACGCCATGCCCCACGGCCGAATTCGGGCCGCTGTTGACGATCGGGCAGCCGTCCCAGGCCCACGCCGACGGCAGGCCGCGGCGTTTGAACTCGCCGTGGATGAAATCGCCGATGTCTTTTTCGCTGCGCCCGACGACGATCTGCTGATCGACCAGATCGACGATGTCTTCGGTGGTGTCGATTGCTGCGCGGATCCGAGCGACTTCGCCGCCGGTCTTGCGCGCTCGCAGCGCACTCAGGAGCGGCCCGGCACTGACCAGGCGATCGGCAAACGGCGTGCCGCGCAGGAGATCCTGCAGCATCAGGTGCATCCCGACCGTCAGACCGTCGGAGGTCTTGTCGTCTTTGGAATAGTTCAACCCGATTTGACGCGGATTCAGGGTAGTCAGCTCGGCGATGAGTGCCTCACGGATGCCGGCATCGTAGGTGACAATGCGCGAAAAGACCCCGTACGCCTCGACCCCCGGTGCGTCGTAGCGGCCGACGATGGCGACACGGTCGCCGTTTTTCGCATAGATGAAAGCCGACGGCCAGGTCACGTTGCTGCCGATAGCCAACTCAATACCGGGATCCGGCGAAACCACCGTTTCGCGCGCAAAGGTCAACCAGCAGTCGAGGTCGAACTCATGCAACAGCTGGGCTGCCTGGTTGGATTTTTCTTGATAGATGTTCATGGGCTTCCTTTCGAAACGCAGACGACACTGGCTGGGAGACGGGCGGAGTGCTCAGCCGCGGGTGACGCGGGTGAGGATCGCACGGGCTATCTGCTGGGGATCGCCGGCCGCATCGACGCGACA
>JBJOJU010000143.1:0-2504 GCA_046046485.1 Chloroflexota bacterium
CCCGGCATCGTCGGCGGCGTGTCGTCGGCCAACGCGTCGATCGGCTTCAGGTTCGCCTGGGGAACGACACTCGCTGCATTCCCACTCACCGGCGCACTCATCCCTGGGCCCTGCCACGCGACCGCCACATGCTCGGCGCCACCGGCTTCTTTGAAAAACAACTCAACGATATAAGGTTGGCCCTTGACCAACACCATGCTGTCGGTCACCTGCGTGGTCGCGTTGTCGTACCAGGCGTAGGCACCTGCACACCCCGAAACCGATGCCTGTGGGCGAGTGGGCAACGTGCTCGGATCCGGTGATGTGCCGATGCGGAACTCCGACGAATCGTCGGAAGCAACCCAGAAGCGGTATGCACCGCTGACACTGGGGATCAGGTAGCCTCGATAGCGCTGCCCGTAGTTTTCGGCGACGTTCTGCGGCGTCAGCAAGAGCTGATTGACCACTGTCGTCGCATCCGGTGTGCCTGCTTTGTACTTGGCCGATGCACGTACCTCATCGACACTGCCGCCGTTGACACTGTTGTAGGTCTCGCGGGTCACCCCACTGGCTGCGAACGGCGCAGCCGGCGTGACAAACACCGAAAACGCCGCAGTAGCGCTCGCCGTACCGTCGCTGGCCCGGACGACGACCGTGCGCATCACACCGGCGCTGCGTACCGGTACCACCGTCACCGACAACGCACCACTGCTCGGGTCGACCGCGAACCCGTCACCACCGACCAACGTATACGTCAGCGCGTCGCCGTCGGCGTCGGTCGCATAGACATCGCCCACGACCGTCCCGATACTCGCCCCGTCGGCGACCACATAGCGCCCCTGCTGCCCGTGCAGCACCGGCGTCGCATTGGCCCGCCCACTGGGCGCGGCAATCACGGGGTATGACCACATGGGTGCGAGGAGCGCAAAAATACAAAGAATCATGACAAAAATAACGAACCGTTGGTGATTTTTCACGAATGACATCCTGGGTCTATTCCTTTGTTTTTTCTAAAAAATAGTATATATTGAGTTTGTTTTTATGCAAAAAAACATCATTATAAACGGGAAATTAATCCGGTTCCTTGAAAAAATTTTCTTTTTTACGAAATCGTCTATCTTTCGTCTAGGGAATGCGCACGCCCCACGGTACGCCCCAAAAGCCCCACGGCATGCCGTGGGGCTATGTCGTGATTTAATCCTATGGGCTGACAAACGCCACAAAATCACTCGACGGCAGATTGCTGATATACACCGACACGTCGATGCCGGCCAAGGCAGTCGCCAACGCCGCCGCACTGTACTCGCACCCCACCAGGAGCTGTGCCAGTTCGGCGACGTCGCGCTGGCCCATGAAATCGCCATAGATGGCGGCGGCGGCGATGTGGTTATTCTGGATGTCGAGGCGCACGTCGACCTCGCCGGCGGGGAAGCGCTGGCTGCGCTGGACATTCGCCGCCGGGTTGCGCCCGTAGTTCCACTCCCAGTTGTCGTAGCGGCTGGCGCGCAGTGCCGCCACCCCCGCATGATGGGCATCGTCGAGGGCCACACCGGGGATCTGGGTGCGGTCGGTCGTCCCGTAGATTTTGGCGATGATGCGCTCGCGCAACTCGACAGCCGTGATGGGCGTCGTCAGAAATTCATTGATATTGGCCACCCGACTGCGGATCGACTTGACCCCTTTCGACTCGACCTTGCCCGGTTTGGGGCGCAGCGCCGCCGTGACGGCGTCGAGATCCGAGTCGACCAACAACGTCCCGTGGCTCAGCATCCGGTCGGCGGTGGCGAACTGCGCGTTGCCCGAGATTTTGCGGCCCTCGACGAGGATGTCGTTGCGGCCACTCAGCTCGGCGGGAATACCCAGATCATGCAACACCGCCAACACCGGGCCGTTGAAGGTGTCGTAGCGGTTGAAGCGCTCGTTGACCTGCCGCGTCATGAAGCTGAAATTCAGATTGCCGCTGTCGTGGTAGACCGCGCCACCGCCCGAGACCCGTCGCACCACTTGGATGCCGTTGGCCGCGACCACGTCAGTGGCGATTTCTTCGGCGGTGTTCTGGTTGCGGCCGATGATGATCGCCGACCGGTTGATGTAGAAGTACAACAGGTCTTCGTCACCCAGCAGGTTGCGGATGGCATATTCTTCGAGGGCTAGATTGCGAGTGGCGTCGGTCTCACCACGATTATCGAGAAAACGCATACTGACTCCCTACGACGGATCGGCGGGTATTGCTGTGCAGTATAACAAAGCCCACTCGGCCGACCCATCGCGCAGATGAGGAATTGCTTATACGTCACAAACGGCTCTTGTTTTGCCCGGTGTCCGGTGCTATTCTGTCGGCAACCGAAACGGTTTGGGCGGCCCCCCTGGTCACCCAGTACCCTCCCTCAGGGTACAAAAATACACATTGGGAGGCGCAAGATGGAACTCGTTGTTCGCACCCAACATGGTCATTTGAGCCCCGAAACCCGTGCCCGTATCGAAGAAAAAATCGCCCACCTGTCGCGCTACATGAACCCCATCCG
>JBJOJU010000191.1:0-2552 GCA_046046485.1 Chloroflexota bacterium
CAGACGACGATGTCGTGGGGGATGTCGTCCACATAGAAGCGTGCGCTGCGGTGCGTGCCGATTTCGAACGGGGCGTCGTACAGCGCATCATAATCGGCTGCCACATACGACCAGTGCCGCCGTGTCGCGCTGGTGGTCGTGCTGAGACAATCGAGTTGCGTCGCGACCTCCCACGCCGCCGGCGCGTCGACGACGACGGGCAGCGGCCCCGTCACACCGTCGACCTGCATGACCACCGCCGCCGGGTTGAAAAACGCATGCGTGTCGTCGACGTGGTTCGTGCGCACCGTCAGATCATAGGCATAGACACGGTACGACACAACCACAGTACTGCCCGGGGTCGTCGCGACCTGCCAACTCCGCTTGTCGATTTTGTGCCAGCCGGCGGTCTGTCCGTCACTCATGGCAATCACGTCGCGCACATGACGGGCATACTCGCGCACCAGATACGAGCCCGGCGTCCACACCGGCATGCGGAAAATCACCTGCTCATGGTGTGCCAGCACCGAAATCGACACATCGATGAGGTGGGCATTCGGCTGCGTGATGGCAATGGTCGTTGTGGCTGTGCTCATGCGGTGTATGGGGCAAAGAGATGGACCACCAACGCGGTCATCTCGTGCGGATACTGGTGGGTGCGCACCAACAGCCGCAAGAGCGTCTCGGCTTGCTGGCGGCTCTCGTAGAGCGCTTGGGCGATCGGCGCTACGCTGGGCACGGTGGTGGAGAAAAAATCACGCACCGTACGCAACAAATCGTTGGCGTTGCGCGGGGCAATCGCGCTGGCGTGCCGCGGGTAGTAAAAATAGACGTATTCGTCGTACATGGCGTAGGTCATTGCATCAAGCGATTGTGTGTAATAGCGCGCGATGAATTGACTGAGTCCATAGAGATACTGCAGTTTGCGTTTGATGGTCGTCTGTCGCAGCCCTTCGGCCTCGAGGCTCTGCCCATAGCGTTTGATGAGCTGTTCGCTGGCGCGCAGGGCGGTTTCGACCGCAAACAACGCTTCGCCGCCGGTAGCAAAGACATCGTCGTCGTGCTGGGGTGTCACGTCGTCTGCGAGCTCGACACTCTGCGCCGAGGCGTATTCGGCGAGTTGAAAGGCGGCATACGTCTGCCCGCCGTCGGTGGGGTCGAGAGTCGGCAGTGCCTGGGTAACCCGCAGGGTCTGCAGAAAGGCCGGATTACGTGGGATGGTGCGCTGCAACGCGACGGTGAGCACGTTG
This sequence comes from Chloroflexota bacterium, assembly GCA_046046485.1. Lineage (GTDB taxonomy): Bacteria > Chloroflexota > Chloroflexia > Chloroflexales > Roseiflexaceae > UBA965. The sequence continues at coordinate 1,230 of JBJOJU010000191.1, forward strand.
TTGTATTCATCGTCCGATTCGGCGCGCACCAACATCCGCCGCTCGTGAGGGAGCATGCTCTTGAGCAATTGGCTCGACCACTGCTCGAGCGCCGGGTGGCGATTCGCAAACAACATGGCGAACGTGTCGTCGTCCAGGTCTTCGCCGGTGATTTCGTCGCCGAATCCGTCGTCGTCGTCGTCGTCGTCCGCATCGTCCTCGCTGTAATCGGAGCGCAGCGCATCGGTGTAGCCGTCGTCGTCGTGCTGCCCCGTGGCCGTGTGTTCGGAGATCGCGTCGTCTGTATCGTCGTCGTCGTCGTTGATCTGGACGTCGTAGAGCCCGCGCCCCAGTGACTCGTCGATGCGCGCGGTGTGATCGGTGCGGGTGTCGATGGGAGGCACGGCGACGCGGCCGTGGTATTCGTCGTCGGTATCCGGGTCGATGGCCAGGCGGACCGCCGAATAGCGCGGTGCGATGCCGTTCCACAGGCCACGGTCGGCGTCGGCTTGGCGGCGCAGCCGCAGCAGTTGCTGGAGCGTGGTGATTTCGCCGCGCAGGCCAGCGGTCGTCGCGTCGGCGCGGGCGCCACCGCGTACCACCGCGTCGCGGATAATCGTCCACGGGCGCGGTGGGTACGCATTGCGCCAAGTGGCGGTCGCCAGCAGCGCCAGCAGTGTGTTGCTGTAGCCCGCATCGGTCCGCTGTCGCGGCGGGAGTGCCGCGTAGGCGTCGCGCAGTTGTTGTTCGGCGCCCTCGGTGTCTTCGAGGTGTTGGTCTTCGGCGCGGTCGAGCAGCAGGTGGATGACGTTTTCGTGGTGGCTGTCGAGCGTCACGACGATGTGGTCACCGGGCCGGGCGGCGTTGGCACGCATCCAGCCCATGAGCCCGAGCCGCCCGTGGTCGCGCACCGGCAACACGTGCAGATCGTGCCCGGTGCGGACGGGTTGGTGTGGGTTGATATAGGGGGAAAGCCACTCGAGTGCGAAATACTCGTCACGGATCGCCTGGCTGTCGGGGATGATACGAAACGAAACCCCGCGGGTGACGATGCGCAGCGGCACATAGACCCCAGGCGCTGTCTCGACCCAGCCGCACTGCACCGGGTCCTTGAGCAGCAGTGCGCGGATGCGTTGCGACGGTCCACCCTGCGGGACTCCGCGCCGCGCGTGCACGGCGTCGATGAGCGCCGGCAACGGCACGCTTTCACTCGTGGTACGGGCGAGCTCCCACAAAATGGTCTGAATAGAGGGTTTGGTACGTGGCATGGGCGTTCTTTCCCCCGCATACAACGCGGGTGTATGCCCGATTATACCAAACGCAGCTGCGCGAGAGGGGCACATG
>JBJOJU010000200.1:0-12698 GCA_046046485.1 Chloroflexota bacterium
AGAAAAAGGGGTGTTGCACGCCGCGATAGGCGTCGGCAATACCCCGTTCGTACATCTCGTCGGTGTCCATGGGTACCTTTCAGCGTTGCATCATTATATAGCCAAAAGAACCGTGGTTTTCGAATGGCATTAAACGTCTTTCCAAAGCATCTGGAAGCCACGCAACGGGTTATGCAGAAAACGTTCGGCGTCGATGGTCGACGCTGCTGCCACACAGGTTTCCCACCCGCGCAACACGTTGCCGACGATGCGTGACTGCTGAGGGTCGATCCTAGACGGCGCCGGTGGCTGGGGGAAAACCACGCCAGCGGCCCCGGCGGGCTGCAGCGCCGCTACGACCGCCTGGGCGTAGCGCTCGCTGTCTTCGTCGCTGAGCTGGGCGACCACGAGTGGCTGCTGGTGCCAGGTGGTCTGGCGCCAACCACGGGTGTCGCCCCGCAGTGTCGGTGCCAGACGGACGATTACCGGGCGCCGTGCCAGCGCCGCGACGAGGTCGTGCAGAACGTGTGGCGGCGTGCTGAGCCGTAATGCATCACGATGCGGTATTTCGGGCATAGCGGCGTCGACCTGGAGCACATCGAATTGCCCAGCCAGCACGCCGACGATCAGGGCATGCCCCAATAGATTGGGTGCATCGACGGTCGCTACGAGGTGGGCAGCAGGGGCTGCCCGGCGGGCCGCTTCGGTCAGGCCACGCAGCCATGCCGCAGCATGGGCTGCGCTGGTGTCGGCGAGGCGCGACCAGCCGTCGGCGAGGTGCCAATGGGTGATTGCTGGGTGGCTGCCGTAATAGCCGACGACGGTGTGTACCAGCTGGAGTTGGGCGTCGCGCCAGCTCTCGGTGCGGTAGGGGTCGGCGAGGTCGAGGGTGCGCAGGCGGCCATCGATCCGCACGGGGATGCCCTGATAGCGGACGGGTTGCCGTGTCCGCCCTGCCAGGAAGCCCACCGCGTCGGGGCCATGATGCCAATCGGGCAGCGTCAACACGCCGCGGTCGCGCACCTGCAACAGGTGGACCACACTGCGCAGCCCGACGGCAGCTGCGTCGTCGACGAGCGTTTCGAGCAGCTGCATGGTGCGGGAATCGATGGTGCGGGCTGTGGGCTGGAGCAGGTGCCACGGCGGGCTGCATTCAACATGGGTGTAGCCGGCTTCGGCCGTGGCAGCGAGTGCGTCGCGCACGGCACCGCGGTCGGGGTGCTGCCAGTCGATGGGTGCAGGGATGATGCGGATCGCTGCGGTCATGGAGTCTTTTTGGGGCCGGTACCGCGCAGGTAGATGTCGGGCCACGGTCGGAAGTTGCTGACGAATTCTTCGGCGGGTGCGTCTTGGCTGTTCTGGGTGATAATGCGGAACACCGAGACATTCATGCCGTCTTTGGCGTGGTCGGTCTGCTTGAGCTCGCCGGCCGGCAGCGTCGGGTCGTCGATGTATTTGGCTTCTTTGGGGGCAGGCGTCGTGCCCGTCGTCTTGGGGCCGACCACGCGCACCGTACGACCGTCGTAGACGCCGCGCAGATTGATGTCGAGGATCTGCTTTTTCGCGTCGACCTGCGTCTCGATGAGGAGCCAGTTGCCGGTGGTATTGCGGAAGCGGAAGTCGAGCTCACCTGTGAAAATCGCTGCGTCCATCCCAGGGCCAGCAGTCTCGGGGTAGGCGTATTCGTCATACCAGCGGATGTAATACGGGTGGGCATGGCGCTCCACAATGGGCAACCCCGCATAGAACGCAGCTCGGAACATCGAGGTCGATACCTGGCAAACTCCACCGCCCCATTCGAGTTGGGTGCGATTGCCCACCACGGCGTAGCCCTGCACAAAGCCGTTGGCTTCGTCGATCTCGCCCACTTCGGTGTTGAATGAAAACACCGCGTCGGGGGCGATCAAGACGCCGTTGATACGTTTCGCTCCAGTGGTGATGTTGGTGATGCGGTAATCGGCCGATCCTTTGAAGCTACTGCGGCCGGTGGCGATGATGTTTTCGAACGACATGGCTGCGATCGCTGCGGCATCGAGTTTGGGCTCGACGGCGATGGTGGGCAGCAGCACGGTGCGGTTTTCTGCATAAAAGGCATCCCCGATGGCTTGGACGGCAGCCGTGCGATCGAGTAAAAATCCTTTTTTGCCGGGTTGGATGATGGTGGCGACCCCGTCAACCAAGGCGATGCGCGGTTCGACGCTGTTGCTGTCGACGTACTGCGCGAGCCGGTCGACTTCGAGCGCAATGGCGTTTGCATCGGGCGAGACGCCGATGCTGTCGGCGGTTTTCGTGGTGATTATCATCGTCGATAGGCGATCGCGCTCCCACACCCACTCGCGGCCGCCGTACTGGAGCACCAGCGGTGCACTCAGGAAGCGTTCGGCGGTGTCGGCGGTTTTGGTGAGTGCGCTGCTGTTGTCGGAGACAGCCAAGCTGCGTGTGCGCAGGGTGACCGTGGTCACGTCGGTCGCGGCGACGGCCTTGTAGATGTCGATCATGCTCTCGTCGACCAGCAACTGGCGGCCGGTCTGGGCTGGGAGTGCTTCTGCTTGCCCGGTCTGGTTGTCGATGAGCAAGTCTGCCGCCAATGCGGGTTGGTCGATCTCGGCGCTGAGATTCATCAAATAGCGCTGGAGCTTGGGCCCGTTGACGACAAACTGCGGGGCGACATCGAGCACGCCCGTCCATCGCGCCCACCAGGTGGTGAGTTGGCTCTGGATGTCGCCGGTGGTGGACAAGCCCAGCAGAGCGTTGTTGGTCTGGCGGATATCGAGCGAAATCCCCAGCTCGCTGGCGCTCGGCTGCCACACGCGGTCTTGGTAGACCAAGGTGACGGGTTGTTTGAGAAACCGTTCGTAGCGCTTGCCGACGCGTTCGTTGAGCATCACCCGGGTCATGCCTGCCATCGGTTCGCCCTGGAGTGTCACCCCCGCGGCGACCGATGTGTCGCTGGCCGGCAGCAGGTAGGGTGCGAGCAACACCAGGGCGATGACACCTACGGCCACCCAGACGATGGTCATGTTGCCCAGCGATATCGGGGTAGTGAACGACGGGGCACGACCGGTCAGCCCCGCGCCGACGATGCGGCTCGGTGCTTTGGGGGCTTCTTTGGGAAGCACATTGGCCGGCGGTGTATACCCACTGCGCCGCCGTTCCATGGGACTATATTTCGAAATGTACTGGTTCGGCATCTCAACATCCCAGTGCACTCGTGGACGTCGCACTACTACATTGTATCGTATGAAGAACGGTTTTGTTTGTATGAATAGACATAAAAATGTATTGATTCCATAAGAAACGCACCACGGCGAAAGCCGTGGTGCGTTTCTTCCCGAGGGGACGGTCGTTGGTCAGCGGATGGCCGTGAAGGCCCCACTCGCGTCGCGGGCCATGCGGCGTACATCGACGATGGCTGCCGGGTTGATGGGGCCGTAGATATGCGGAAACAACGGGGCGAGGGTATCGCCGGGGGTCGGTGCTTCCCACTCGAGGCGACTGGTGAGCAGATTGGTCTCGACGACCAATACCACAAAATCACCGGGGACACCGCGGTAGAACGTGTTGGCGACGCGGATGAGCAGGTCGTCGCCGGCGGTGCAGTGGATGAACCCGTCTTGCTCGTAGGGCTCGGGTAGGTACGGCGTCTGGGCGGGCCAGGCGTTCCAGCGCGCGGCCGGGCAGAGGTGATAGATCGTCGACATCTTAGAACTCGGCCATCACGGCGTCGAAGGCCGCGCGGCTGGGTTTGAGCTGGCCTTCGCTCTGGTAGGCGATGGGCTGGTCGATGAGGTGCATCGTCTCTTGCAGGGTGGGTCGTTTTTCGTTGATGTAGACCAACCCGGTCACGAAGACATCGGCGCGGCGCGACTCTTCGAGCAGCTTGATGGCGGCCCACCGGTCGGTGGCGTCGTAGTCGCGCTCGAGTTTACGCAGTTTAATTGTCGGGCCGTCGTGGAGCTTGACGATCTGCTCGGTGCCCGGCTCGTAGTCGACCACGACCTCTTCGTAGGCCTGGATGAACTGGATCTCTTGGATCCGCTCTTCTTTGTCCTTGCCGTAGGCATAGCTCTTGGTCGATTCGTCTTCGTTGTTGAAGGTCACACACGGGCTGATGATGTCGATGACCGCGGTGCCCTCGTAGCTCATGGCGGCCTTGATCAGCTCGCGCACTTGCTTGGCGTCACCGGCGAACGAGCGGGCCACGAAGCCACAGTCGGCGGCGATCGCCTCGGCGCAGATATCGATGGGCGGCAACACGTTGGTGCCGGCGTATTTCAGGTGCTGCCCGACGTCGGCGGTGGCCGAGTGTTGGCCCTTGGTGAGGCCGTAGACGCCGTTGTTTTCGACGATATAGACCATCGGGACGTTGCGGCGCATCATGTGCTTGAACTGCCCGAAGCCGATCGAGCCGGTGTCGCCGTCGCCCGAGACGCCGATGGCGTTCATGGTGCGGTTCGCCAGCATCGCGCCGGTGGTGACCGACGGCATACGCCCGTGCAGCGTGTTGAACCCGAAGCTCTTGCCCAGGAAGTAGGCCGGCGTCTTGGAGGAACAGCCGATGCCGCTCATCTTGATGACCGACGCCGGGTCGATCGACAAATCGTAGCAGGCGGCGATGATCTGGCTGGTGATCGAATTATGGCCACAACCGGCGCAGAGGGTCGACGTGCCGCCCTGGTAATCCTGGGAGGTGAGGCCGATGCGGTTGGTCGGGCGAGTGGTGGTCGCTGTCATGAGTACTCTCCTATTTGCCGGCGCGACGATGCGCGGTGATGCGGTCGACGATGAAGGTAGCGGTCATCGGCAGACCGTCGCAGATATTGACCGGGCGGAGCTTGCCGGCGTGCGCGGGTGCGTGGCCGCACAGCAGCTGCATCATCTGGCTGTCTTGGTTGAGTTCGACGACGTAGACTTCGTCGTAGGCGGCGATAAAATCGCTCACGGCGTCGTTGAGGGGCAAGGCGCGCAAGCGCATGCTGCTGCTCTCGATGCCGGCGACGCGCAGGCGGTCACGAGCCTCGATGATGGCATCGGCGGTCGAGCCGTAGCCGATGATCCCGACGCGGGCGCCGGCACGATGCTCGACGACGGGCGCCGGCACGTGGCTGCGGGCCGTGTGGTGCTTGCGCGTGATGCGGTCCATGTTGCGCTGCCAGTCGTCATTGCGCTCCGAGTAGACGGCCTGTTCGTTGTGCCCAGTCCCGCGACCCAACCAGGCCGAACGCGGGTGCGTATTGCCGGGGATGGTGCGATAGGGAATGCCGTCGCCGTCGACGTCGCGGTAACGACCCCACTTGTTGTCGTGGTCGGCCAAGAAGGCGTCGAAGGTATCGGCGTGCAAAACTTTGCCGCGGTCGAAGGAGGCCTCGGGGTACTCGAAGGGCATCGTCATCCAGTTGTTCATGCCCAGGTCGAGGTCGCTCAACACCAACACCGGCGTCTGGAAGCGCTCGGCGAGGTCAAAAGCCGTCTTGCCGTATGCGAAGCACTCGGTCATATCGCCCGGGATCAGACAGATGTGCTGGCTGTCGCCGTGCCCCAGATAATACGCCGACAAGATATCGCCCTGCGAAACGCGGGTGGGCAGGCCGGTCGACGGCCCCATGCGCATGATGTCCCAGATGACGATGGGCACTTCGGCGAAGTGCGCCAGACCGCCGAATTCGTTCATCAACGAGATACCGGGACCCGACGTGGCAGTCATGGCGCGGGCACCCGACCACCCTGCGCCGACGATCATCCCGGCGGCGGCGAGTTCGTCTTCGGCCTGGATGATGGCGTAGTTGACCTTGCCATCGACCGCCGGGCGCAACTTGGGTGCGTACTCGGTGATCGCATCGACCAGGCTGGTCGAGGGGGTAATCGGGTACCAGGCGACCACGCCGACGCCGCCCACCAGGGCACCGATGCCGGCGGCGGTGTTGCCGTCGATGAGGATCTTGCCGGCGGTCTTGTCGAGCGGGGCGACCCGGTAGGGGTCTTGTTTGGTCATGTGCGCGGCCGCATAGGCAGCCGCCATGTCGACCATGCGCAGATTGAGATCGACCGCTTTGCGCTTGCCGTTGAAGTGGTGCAGCAATGCGTTTTCGATTTCGGCCCGGCTGATGTCGAACAAGTGCATAACCACGCCCACATACGACATGTTGGCGATGTAGTCGCGCAGATTCTGCGGCGGAGCGATTTCTTTCAGGAAGTCCTTGACCGGCACGGCGTAGCTGACCACGTCGCTGCGGGGTGTGGTGAACTTCATGTCGGCGGGGTGGATACACACGCCGCCGGCGGGCAGGTTCTTGAGATCTTCGTCCGACGTGCGCGGGTTATAGGCGACCAGGATTTCGGCGTTTTCGCGCCGTGCTGCATAGCCCTGGTGGCTGACACGGATGCTATACCAGGTGGGCAAGCCCGAAATATTCGACGGGAACAGGTTTTTGCCGCTGACGGGGACGCCCATTTTGAAAATCGCCCGGATCAGCGTGTTGTTGGCGGTCTGTGAGCCCGAGCCGTTTTCGGTGGCGACGAGCAGGGTAAAGTCGTTGACGATGGGTTTTGAGGCATCAATCGGGGGTGCGTTGACGACAGTGTCGTTTGATGTCATGCCGAGCTCCGCTGCAGTGCAAATTCGCGCCGCCATTATAGCACCGCTGGGCGTTCCTGAAAAACCACTCTGCACTACAGCGCGTCAGCGCTTGGCCGCCAACATCGCTTTGCCAACCAGTTCGAGGGCCGCGTCGTCGTTGGGTGGGTGGGTGATGCCGGCGCGGGCATCGCGGAAGAAGCGCTCGAGGGGCAGGTCGCGGGTGATGCCGAAGCCGCCCGCGATGCGCAAGGCTTGGTCGGTCGCCACCAAGGCCGCGTTGGTCGCCGCGTATTTGGCAGCCGCGATGCGGGGCGCCATGCCCATGCGCTGGTCGGGCTGCGCACTCCACGCATCGGCGACCTCGTACAACAACGCCCGAGCAGCCTGCACGGGGATACTCGCGGCACCGATGCGCTGCTGGACCGTCTGCAGCGCCGCGATGGGCTTGCCCAGCGCCGTGGGCACACGGGTATTGGCATATCGCGCCACACAGTCGATGGCCGCTTGCCCGATGCCCAGGTACACCCCGGCCAGCGTCAGCGCGAACCACGCCATGCCCGTGGGTGGTTCGGCGGGGCTGGTGGCAGCGGCAGATTTGCGCTCGATGAGCCAGTCGTCGGGCACGGGGACATCGGTGTAGACCACGTCGCCGCTGCCGCTGCTGCGCAGGCTGAGGGCGTCCCCCCAACTGTCGACAAACGACAGACCACTGGCGTCGCCCCGCACGACTGCGTTGGCGGTGCCACCGTGGGGCATCGCGTCGCTGACGGGCAACGACACCATCGTGATCAGGTAACGCAGCAGCGGGCCCATGCTGACAAAGAGTTTCTGTCCGTTGATACGCCACTGCGTGCCGTCCCACGTCGCTGTGGTGGCGGGCAGGCCGCCGCGCGACGGGCTGCCCAGGTCTTTTTCACTGGCGACGGCGTTGATGAGCGCGCCGTCGGCGACGATGTCGCGGCAGATGGCGGCGTAGACGGCTTCGGGGTAGCTGCGGGTCTCGGCGACGCGCCCGACGACGTGCACGGTCATGTCGACGGCCATTGCGGTCGAGCCGCAGCCCTGCGCGAGTATTTCTTGACAGCGCACCATGTCGCCCAGGTTGGCACCACGGCCGCCGTAGGCGGTGGGGACGACGAATGCGAGGTAGCCAGAGGCGCGGATGGCATCATAGAACGGCAGGGGGAGCGTGCCCGCGCGGTCGTACTGGTCGGCAGTGGCGCTGAACTGGTCGGCGAGGCTGCGGGCGATCGCGAGCATCTCGGCGCGGGCTGCGGGGTCGTGGGGCATGGCGGGCCTCCGTGGGGTCAGAGTTGTCAAGAGAAACGCCGCTTTGGTATACTGGCGATATGCCACTGGATGGCAGTAGGGGAGTGTTTCACCCGTGAGTATATATCAGAATCTCCCGACCGAATATTTCGTCGGACATATCCGTATCGCCCCAAACATCGTGTTGGCGCCCATGGTGGGCGTCACCGACAGCATCTTTCGGCGCATGATTCTCGGCTTGGGGGGCTGCGGCCTGGTCTCTTCCGAGATGACCAACGCCGCCAGCGTCAGCCCGCGGGCGCGCTCGCGCCACAACCAGCTCGAGTTTTTGCCCGTCGAGCGCCCCATCACGATGCAGTTGAGCGGCAACGACCCCGACCTGGTGGCCAACGCCGCCAAAATGGTCGAAGAGCTCGGCGCCGACATCCTCGACATCAACTGTGGCTGCCCCTCGCCCAAAGTGACCGGCGGTGGTCACGGTTCGGCGTTGCTCAAAGACCTGTGCAAGATGGAAGCGCTCATCAAAGCAGTCATCGCGGCCGTCCAGATCCCCGTCACGCTCAAGTACCGCGCTGGGTGGGACGACAATTCGCTCAACTACCTCGACACCGCCCGCATGGCCGAGGCCGCCGGGGTCAAGGCGTTGGCGCTGCACCCGCGCACCAGGGCGCAGCTCTACACCGGTACCGCCGATTGGAATCGCGTACGCGAGGTGCGCGAGGTCGTGTCGATCCCCGTGGTGGGCTCGGGCGACGTGAAAGACGCCGCCGAAGCGCTGCGCCGCCTCGAGGTCTACAACGCCAGCGGCATCATGATCGGCCGTGGTGCGATGGAAAACCCCTGGCTGTTCATGCAGATCGCCCAGCTGCGCCGCGGCGAGACGCCGTTTGTCCCCCAGCCCAGCGACAAATGCGAGTTCTTGGTGCGCTACCTCGAGCTCTGCCGCGACGAACAGGGCGAGCGCTTGGCCCTCAACAAAACCAAACAGCTCATCGGTCAGTTCGCCGTCGACCTGCCCTATGCCGCCAAATTGCGCGAGCACGTGCACCGCTCGGCCACGCTCGACGAGGCGCGCGCCCACATCGAGACGTTTTTCGCGCCGTATACCCAGGGGGTGCCTGCGTAGTATGGTGGGTAGCTGTTTCTGGTGAAAACGAGGAGGGCCAGCGCACGTGTGCTGGCCCTCCTCGCTGCTGCCGACGATCAGCGGCTGGTGGGCAGGGTCTTGGCGACCGCAGGGATCAACAAAACCCCGGCCACGACGTGCATCACATTGAACCAGATGGCCGTGGTGACATCGGCAGCACTGAACGGTGCGATACCGTAGACCACCAAGCCAGCCACGGTCAGGATGACCCACATCCGCTGCGGGTTTGCGGTGCGCAGCGCGATGGCCGATACAATCAGCGTCCCCAACAGACCGAACATGAGCGTCGAGACGAACGGCTGGACGAACGAAACCTCCATCGGTGCCGGCATCGTCACCGCCATCGGGCCAGTCATGGCAGTTCCGATGAAAAAGACCACCACATTCCCCACTGCTGCCAACAGGGCGGCGATTGCCGCTGCTCGAATCACTGCACGCATGGATCCCTCCAAAAATAGTACGATATCGAACTAATTCCAGATAGTACGATATCGTACTATCTGCGCTGTGTCAAATCGAGTGCTGGTGTACAATGGAGATTAGTTACTCTGAGGAAGCAGATGACCGAGCGAGACGAACACATCACCGCGGCGTTATTCGTGTTGGGGCCGCTCTATAACAGCTGGATCGAGCGGTCGCTGCCGACCGAGATGCGTGGCGTACAGGCACGGTTGTTGGTCATGATCCGGCACCGCCCGGGCTTACCGTTGCGGGTATATGCCGAAGGCATCGGGATCTCGAAGGCACACATGACCACGGTCTTCGATGACTGTGCCACCGCGGGCTGGGTGGTCCGAGAGCCCGATGCACGCGACCGGCGTGCGTTCCGCGTGGCGTTGAGCGATGCGGGTCTCGCACAGGCTGAGCACATCTGGGAGCACTATGTCGCGCAAACGGCGCAGGCGCTCCATGATATCCCCGCGCCGCAGCGTGACGTGTTTTTGGCGGTGTGTAGTCGGTTGACCGAGCGCCTGCACGACCTGGGGTGTGGCTCGCACGCATTGGGATGCACAAAGGACGACCATGCTGATCTTGATACCTGACACGATTGCGCTCGATCTGCCCTCGACTGCTGCTGACCGCTTTGTCGTTTACGATGCGAGCCAGCCGTTTACGACCGCGCACATTGAGGCAGAGCTCCTGGTGACGTGGGGCAACAGCGTGGCCAATTTTGCCTCGGCGACGCGCGATCTGCCGCGGCTGCGAGTGGTACAGACCTTGAACGCCGGGCCTGACCAGGCATTGCAGGCGGGGTTTGCGCCGCACGTACAGATCTGTTCGGGGCGGACGCTGCACGACGAACCGGTGACCGAACACACCCTGGGGCTGATATTGGCGTTGCAACGCCGCTTGCCCGAGCTGGTTGTCGCCCAGCAGCGCCACGAATGGCAGGGAGCGATGGTACCGGCGCAGGCCGACCCGGCTACCCGCCAGCAGTACACCCTGCGTGGCGCGCGGGTGGTGATTGTGGGCTATGGGTCGATCGCGGCGACGTTGACGCCCCATCTGCAGGCGTTGGGTGCGACGGTGGTGGGCATCGCGACGACGAGTGGTGAGCGTGGCGGGGTGCCCGTCTCGGCGTGGAGTGAACGGGCAACGGTGCTGCGCGACGCCGACGTGGTCGTGTCGATTTTGCCGCACGTGCCGGCCACCGAGCGCATCTGCGATGCAGCGTTCTTCGCGTTGTTGCCGGCACATGCGTGTTTCGTGAATGTGGGTCGGGGCAAAACGGTCGACGAAGCGGCATTGGTGGCGGCGCTGCGGGGCGGGGTGTTCCGGGCGGCGGCCATCGACGTGACGGCGGTCGAACCGTTGCCGGCAGAATCGCCGCTGTGGGAGTGCCCCAACCTGTATATCACCCCGCACGTCGCCGGTGGCCGCCCGTTGGGTGGTGCGGCGTTGGTGCAGGCGCAGGTCGCTGCGCTGCACGCCGGTACACCGCTGCGCAATCTCGCGCAGCGCTGAGCACGCGGCGCAGAAAAATGGGCGTCGTCCCGCCGTGCGGAGCACACCGCAGTGGCTGTGAGGCCAGAAACACGCCCCGTGCCGATCGGCACGGGGCGCTTTTCCTGCATGCTGCTGCGGCTGAATCACTCGCGGGTGCGGTCGACCTCGGCGCGGCGGATGCGATAGAGGACTTCTTCTTCGACACGGCGTACGCCGCCGATGCGGTCGGCGATGACGCCGAAGAGGAAGATGATGAAGCCCAGGATGGTCGACGTGCTGCCCACGGTGAGGGCTTGGTCGTTGGTGGCTTCGAGGCCGAACTGGCGACCGACGTAGACGTAGGCGGCACGGCCGAGGAAGGCGACGCCGATGAGCAGGAAGGGTGCGGCCAGGTACGAGAAGCTTTTGAGCGGCTCATAGGTGGCGTAGGTGCGCGCGATGGTGGCGGCTTGGCGCTTGATGAAGTTCCAATTGCCGGTGAAGAGGCGCGACTGGCGGGTCACCAGATTGGTGCGGATGGGCACGTGGTGGATGGCCAGTTTGCGCTTGCCGGCTTGAATCAGGACTTCGATCGTATACGAGAAATCGCTGGTCACAAAGGTGCGCAGCGCGGCTTCTTTCGAGAGGGCGCGGAAGCCCGAGACGGTGTCGGGGATGTCGGTGCCCGATGCCCAGCGCACCACGCCGCTGCCGATATATTGGAGAAACTTTTTCAGGGGTGAAAAGTGTTCGAGCTGTTGCACCTGGCGATCGCCCACGACCATGTCGGCGCGACCGGCCAAAATCGGCTCGACGAGCAGGGGGATCTCGCTGCCAGGGTATTGGTGGTCGGCGTCGGTGTTGACAATGATGTCGGCGCCGAGGCGCAGGCAGGTGTCGATGCCGGTCTGGTAGGCATAGGCGAGGCCGCGGCGGGCGGTGTGGCTGACGACGTGGTCGACGCCGGCGGCACGGGCCCGGGCCACGGTTTCGTCGGTGCTCCCGTCGTCGATGAGCAACACTTCGACCACGTCGATGCCCGGGATGACCCGCGGGACGTGACTGATGACTTCGGCGATGGTCTCTTCTTCGTTGAGCGCCGGTATTTGGACGATCAGTTTCACGACGTTCTCCTCGGCCAGCAGTGAGGGTATTATACCCGTGGAGAGAGTAGAGAGTAGAGAGTAGAGAGTAGAGAGTAGAGAGTAGAGAGTAGAGAGTAGAGAGTAGAGAGTAGAGAGTAGAGTGCCGACTGGTAATGATGTGGTAACGGTGTCAATCTATGCTCGCCACATTGGCAGGAAGGATGTGACACATGAAATTCCAAAGTCCAGCCCGTGAGAAAAGCTATCTACTTGCGAAGGATATCCTGGTTCTGCTCCGAAAAAAACAGAAAGACTACGTAGCGCAGCCGTTTTTGATTCAGCTGGCGCGTTCTGCGACCAGCATCGGTGCGAATCTCGAAGAAGCTGCAGGTGCCGAGTCGCGTGCCGACTTTCGGCACAAAATTTCCCTTGCGCAAAAAGAGGCAAGGGAAACACTGTACTGGTTGATGCTATTGCAGGATACCGGGTATATTCCACAAACAGAAGTAGTACGCATGAAAGAATACGCCACTGCTATCGTCAAGATGCTGATCGCAACGAAGCGGACACTCATGCGAACACCACCAAACAGTGACACTGAATAACATCGGCTATTCAGTGTCTTCAAGCTGTGCAACCCTGCTCTCTGCTCTCTATCCTCCGCTCTCTACCCTTTATATCACGCGTTCGTTCCCACCGTCGATGGGTATCTGAG
>JBJOJU010000393.1:0-3037 GCA_046046485.1 Chloroflexota bacterium
GGCGGCGGCGATGTCACGGCGGCCGTGCCAGACATCGTCGACCCCCGCCAACCACAACGCCGCGCCGTTGTGCTGTACCGTGACACCTTCGTTGCGCAGCATCCTGACCCCGCAAAAGGCCAATGCAGCGACGACGTCTTCGATGTCTTCGACGTAGTCGTGGTTGCCCGGTATCGCATAGACCCCGCAGGGTGCCGACAACTGTTGGAGTGCGTGGGCCACGCGGGTCAACGCGGGGCGGTCGTTGACGATGTCGCCGGTGATGACCACCAGGTCGGGGCGCGCGGCGGCGATACGCCGGATCGCCCAGGCGAGATTGGCGTCGCTGTACGGTTGCCCGAGGTGGACATCGCTGATCTGCGCAATCGTGAAGCCGGCGAACGCAGGGGCAAGTGCAGTGGTCGCGAGGGTGTGGCGCATGATCCGCGGATGGGCGGGCTCGCGGTGGCGCATGTAGTGCCAGAGCGCTCCGATGCCGAATCCGAGCGCAGCCACGGTGGCCCAGCGCCGCTGCCAGACGAGGAGCAATCCCCCGATGACGCCACTCCCGATGAGGTATCGCCAAGAACGGCTAAAATACACATCGGCGGGCTGTGGAAGCACCGCTGTCGTCAGTAGTTGTTCGGGAGACCGAATCGGGCGGCGTTCGCGTTGCATACGCTCCAACACATCATTTCTTTGTTCTAGTATACCTGACGCGGCAGACTGCCCTCGGCGGTTTGGCGCTCACGCCGAGGATGGCCTATGTCGCTCCCCCCACCGGACCGGTTGCGCGACGGCGTCACTCCGGGTTCGACGATTATTTTGCCCCGCAACGCCTACAAGAAACGCCCCGGCCAACCACAGCGCCGAGGTGGTGCTGCCTGGTGGTTCTTTGGGCTCTTGGCGGCGATCCTGGTGCCGCTTCTGGTCCTGAGTGTCTATCTGAGTACGGTGACGGCTGCGATCGGTGCCGCAGATCCGCGGGTCGATCGGCCGGCGACGGTCGCGACGCGGGGGTACACCGTGTTGATCGTCGGGGTCGACGACCGCAGCGACGGGCGCAGCGACAGTATTCGCAGCGACACGGTGCTCCTGGCGCGGGTCAATCCGGGCACGGGTGCGGTCGCGGTCTATTCGATACCCCGCGACACCCGCGTCGAGGTCCGCGGGCGTGGTACCAGCAAAATCAACGCCGCCTACGCCTACGGCTACCTGCATCCCCAAGAGCTCTACGCCGACAATGTCAGCCAACAAGAAGCGGGGATGGCGCTCGCCGCCGAGACCGTCGAGTGGTTCCTCGACTTGCCGGGGCACGGGACCCGCATTGACTACATGCTGCAGATCAACTTCGACGGGTTCACCCAGCTCATCGACGCGCTGGGCGGGGTGACCGTCGATGTCCCGGCGGCGATCGTCGACCCCACGTACCCCACGGCAGATTACGGCACGATGCGCGTCGAATTCGCGGCGGGACCGCAGCTGATGGACGGTGCGCGGGCACTGATCTATGCACGCACGCGCCACTCGGACAGCGATTTCGGCCGTAATCAACGCCAACAAATCGTCATCCAAGCAGTGCTGACGCGGTTGCGCACATTGACGGCCCGTGAACTCGTCGATCTGGCAATCACTGCACCACCGATCCTCGGTGGCACCCTCAAAACCACCATGCCGTTCAGCGATCCCCGCCTCGGGCTGGCACTCGTCCAGACCGTCTGGCGGCTCGACCCCGCTGCGGTGGCGTCGTACCGATTGTCGCCACAGACGGTCGGTCGCTACACCGTCGACGGCAGCGATCTGTTGTGGGACACCGCCGGGGTCGCCGCCATCACGCAGGCATGGGTCGCCAGTGTGGGGACGACAGAGACGACCGCCGACAGTGCAGTCACCGAACTCTGGGGCGCTGTGCGCACGTGGGCGCAGACGCAGTACCAAACAGGTGAAACGCTGCTGCGCCGCTTCACGGGCATCGACGCGACCGAAGGCCCGGCGCGCGTCCAGGTGCTCAATGGTGCCCGCGTCGCCGGTCTCGCGCGCCGGGTGACCCAGCAGCTCAACGCCGTCGGCTTTCTGCTCGATGCACCGGGGGATGTGGCTGGCACCGTGCCCGAGACGATCATCTACGACATCACCAACCACCCGATCCAGGCGAATCAGCTGACCCAGCTCATCGATGCACGAGTCGTCCGGGGCAGCCCGCCGATGGATATTCAGAGTAGTGCCGATATCATCGTGGTCTTGGGCACCGATTACCGACCGTGAATGTCGATGAACGTGATGCCCATGGAGCACCCTCTTCCCCATGGAGCACCCCTTCAGGGTCTCCACGGGGATGACGGGGTCTCCACGGGCATGACGCCATTGGACGGTGGTGCCTCCGCGCTCGAACCGGTAACCATCGTCACCTAATCACACGCGCAGCGCGCGTTGCTTTATATCTCGTCAGCCCACATCACGCGCAGCGCGCGTCGCTCTGTACGTCGTCACCCCCGTGGAAACATGACGCGTAACGCGATGTGCTCCATGGGGATGACGAACCCCGTGATTTGGAACGATGAACGATGATGCCCATGGAGCACCCCTTCGGGGTCTCCACGGGGATGACGGTGTCTCCACTGGCGTGACGCCATTGGACGGTGGTGCGCTCCGCGCTCGAACCGGTAACCATCGTCACCTGATCACACGCGCAGCGCGCGTTGCTTTGTATCTCGTCAGCCCACATCACGCGCAGCGCGCGTCGCTATGAACGTCGTCAGCCCCATGGAGACCTGTCGCGATAGCGCAAGGTGCTCCATGGGGCTGACTCGGGTGAGGACGGGGGTGCTCCGCGGGGGAGCGCGCGTCTCTATTGGGGGATCTTGATGGTCAGATGGTCGACGACGACGTCGGCATCGCTGCTGGTGGGGATGGCAATCATGCCGAAGCGTGCACTGTCGGGCATGTCTTCGACCACCAGCGGCTCGAACGTGGTGCCGTTGATGCTGTAGGTGAGCGTCGAATCGACGACCGTGACCGCCATTTCGTTTTCGACGGCTGCGCCGCTGATGATCGCATC
>JBJOJU010000244.1:0-3966 GCA_046046485.1 Chloroflexota bacterium
TGCGCCACCAATGCGCAGACATCGGCACTGGTCGCACCCCCGTGGTTGATGATGTAATTGGCGTGTTTTTCGGCGACCTGGGCGGCACCCACGGCGTACCCTTTGAGCCCGGCGGCTTCGATGAGGCGCCCCGCTGCGTCGTTGGGCGGGTTCTTAAAGACACTGCCGCACGATGAGCCTTGGGGTGTTTTGCTGCGACGCAACGCCGCCGTCTCGGTCACCTGGGCGGCCAAGACGGCCGGATCGGCTGACTGTAGACTGAGCACCGCAGCCACGACCACCGGGGCGAGATCGCCCACGTGCATGCCGCTGGCCTGCTGCGGCTCGGCGTCGTGCTTGAGCCGGCTCGTGCGATAGCGGAACCCCAGGGTGGCGGGCGAAACGCTCAGGACCGTGCCGTCGACCCACAGCTGGACGCTCTGGACGGTGTCGGCCATGGCGCCACCGTAGCACCCAGCGTTGCCGTAGACTGCACCGCCGAATGTGCCCGGTAACCCTTCGGCCCAGCTGATCCCGGCCCATCCGGCGTGGACGAGTCTGCGAACGGTGCCCGCCATCGGTGCACCGGCCCCGATGGTCACTGCCGCGGTGTCGGCGTTTTCCGTTATGTCAATCGAAACATCGCGCATGCGGATGACCACCCCGGGCAACCCGTCGTCGGCGACGAGAATGTTGCTGCCGCCGCCGAGGATCCACACCGGGAGTCGCTGGGTGTCGGCGAATGCGACGACGGCGGCCAAACCGGCTGGAGAGCGGACGGTGGCGAGGTACCGAGCCGTACCGCCGATCCGCCACGAGGTGAGGGGCGCCAGGGGGACGTGTTCTTCGATGGTGTAGTGCGGCTGTGTGGTCATGGGCGTGTCTGCAATGCGGCGATGAGTGCTGGTCCGACGGTGGTACCGTCGCCGGCGCTCATGGTGATGACGACGTCGCCGGGGCGGACGGTTGCAGCCAGGTGTGCGACCGTGGCGGCGACATCGCCGCTGCTGCTGACCGCCGGGTGCTCGATAGTACCGGCGAGCCATGCGGCATCGATACCGGGGATGGGTTGTTCGCGCGAGGCGTAGATGGCGCCGATACAGACGACGTCGGCATCGCCGAAGGCAGTCGCCCATTCGGCGGCGAGTGATTGGGTACGGGTGTAGGTGTGTGGTTGGACATAGGCGACGATGCGCGCGGCGGGGTAGCGTTGGCGCGCTGCTGCCAGCACGGCGCGGACCTCGGTGGGGTGGTGCCCGTAGTCGTCGATAACCCGGATATCGCCGACGACGCCCACGGTTTCGAAGCGGCGTTTGGCTCCACGAAAGGCAGCCAATGCCGCGACAACGGCCGCCGGATCTGCCCCAGCTTGCACCGCGGCTGCATAGGCGGCAGTGCTATTGGCGACGTTGTGGATCCCGGCCAGCGGGGTGTCGATGTGGGCGTGGAGCCGCGTCGACAGCGTGCGCGGGTCGTAGTGCCAGAGTTGGAAGCGCTGCCCGTTGCTGTGATGGGTCAGCGCCGTCGCCGACCAGTCGAGGGGGATGCGGGTGCAGGCGACCGGGTTGCGGGCGAGCTCGTGATCGACCCCGTACCAGCGCACACCGGGTCGGTCGATGGTGGTGCGGGCTCCCTCGTCGTCGGCGCAGACCAAGACGTTGCCGGCGATCGGGACCTGGTCGACGAAAGTGCGGAAGGCCTCTGCATAATTATTCAGGTCTGGATAGATATCGACGTGATCCCATTCGAGGGTGGTGACGACGGCGATGTGGGGAGTGAGTGCGAGGAAGGTGCGGTCGTACTCGTCGGCTTCGATGACGAAGGGTGCAGACGGGTCGCCCCAGGCAGCGGTACGGGGCAGATCGGGGATTTCGGCGCCGATGAGATAGCCGGGTTCGAGGCCAGCGCGTTGGAGGGCGACGGCGATCATCGCGGTGGTGGTGGTTTTGCCGTGGGTACCGGCGACGGCGATGACCTTGCGCTCAGCGGACCATTGGCGCCAGAGGTCATGGCGGCGCAGCACGGGGATACCGGCGGCGACCGCTGCATCGAGTTCGACGTGGGGGAAGCGGGCAGCCGAGGTCGCCACGACGGCGTCTGCGCCGGCGACGTGTGCGGCCGCGTGCCCGTGGTGGATGGTGACACCACGGGCGATGAGCGGCGCCCAGGCACTGCTGTGATGGGCGTCGCTGCCGCTGACGGTGGCGCCACGGTCGAGGAGGATGTGGGCGATGGCGTTCATCCCCGCGCCACCGATGCCGACGATGTGGTAGTGCATCAAATCCCTTTTGTCTGTGTCGCGCTGCTCGTGGGTACCCCGCCGATGTGCATCAGGAGCGCTGCGATGGTGGCAGCTGCCTGTGGACGGGCGATGGTGGTCAGCGCCGTCTGCATTGCCAGACGGGCTGCGCTGTCGGCCATGAGGGTACGGACCGCCGGGACGAGCTCGCTGGCGACCCTGCTGTCGGCGACTTTGCGCGCAGCACCGTGGCGGACGAGGTAGTCGGCGTTTTCGTCTTGGTGGACGTAGGGGTACGGCACCAGGATCGAGGGCAGCTGCGCCGCGGGGAGTTCGCCCAGGACCGATGCGCCGCTGCGGCAGACGGTGAGGTCGGCGGCGGCGAACGCCGCGGGCATCGTGGCGGGGCCGTCGGCGGCGAGGTAGCTGTAGAGGTGGTAGCGGCGCTGCAGCGCGGGGTCGAGCTGCTGGGCGGCACTGCGCAGAGGAGCTTCGTCGCCCTCGCGGCCGCAGACGTGGACGATGTGCATGTGCGGCAACAGTGCCGGCAGCGCGTCGCGGATCGCGAAGTTGATGCTGCGGGCACCGCGGCTGCCGCCGTAGACGAGCACGACCGGTGCCTCGTCGTCGATACCGAAGACCGCCCGGGCGGCGGCACGGGCTGGGTGGTGCAGTGCAGCACGGACCGGGTAGCCAGTGACGAAGAGGCGGCGTTTGTTTATTCGTACAGGGGAAAAATCCTCTGGCTGCAGCCCGAGGAAGGGCGCAGCGTCGGGGATCGACGTGACCACGACGGTCGATATGCGCGCCAGTGCAGCGACCGCCATCCCGGGGACGACGTCGGGCAGGTAGATAGCCCGGGGCACCCGCAACAACCAGGCGGCGACGAAGAGCGGCACACAGACATAGCCCCCGGTGCCGAAAACGGCGACCGGGCGCTCGCGCTGGAGCAGCTGGATTGCTTGACCGACGCCACGCAGCAGGGTCAGGATGTTTTTGAAAAGGGCGACGGGACCGCGCCCGCGCACGGCTGCTGCGGCGACGGGGTGGAACGGCAGGGTGCTTTCGCGCCGCACCAGGTCACCTTCCATGCCATCAGGGCTCCCCACGTAGGCGATCCGCGGCTTCGTCGGGTGTTGGGCGAGAGTGTCCGCGACCGCCAGTGACGGGTAGACGTGGCCCCCGGTCCCGCCCCCGGCGAGCAGTACGAGCGGCGATGGCGTGTGTGATGTAGTCATAGAGCATCCTGAGAGGCTTGGGTTGTTCGATATCCACCAGCGTGTATTTTGACACATTGAGCAGGATCCCGATGGCGACCATACTCATCATCAGCGAGGTGCCACCGTAGCTGAGGAACGGCAACGTGATACCGGTGAATGGCACCAGCGTGGTTGCGACGGCCAGATTGATGGCAGCTTGGATGACGATCCAGAGAGTGAGACCGGTCGCGAGGAGGGACGCATAGCTGTTGGGGGCGGCATTAGCGATGCGGAAGCCCCGATAGGCGATGAAGAGAAAGGCCCCGACCACGCACAGCGTGCCGACGAGACCGAGTTCTTCGCCGATGATGGCCAAAATCGTGTCGGTGTACGACTGGGGGAGCCAGAGATACTTCTGGCGCGACTGCCCCACACCCATACCGAAGACGCCCCCCGACGCGAGGGCATAGAGGGCGTGGATCGGCTGGAACCCGGCGCCGCTGTAGTAGGCGAAGGGGTCGAGCCAGGCGTTGATGCGATCGAGGCGGT
>JBJOJU010000260.1:0-2730 GCA_046046485.1 Chloroflexota bacterium
TGCCCGCGGTGACCCTGCCGGTGTTATGGCTGTTGGTCGCCGGGAGTTGTTATTTCTTGGTGAGTGTGCTGTTGGCGCTGCGTGCCCCGCTGGTGGTGCGCAGCCCGGGGGCGATCAATCACGCTGGCGCGCTGGCCGTGCTGGCGGCGACCTTCGACGGCGTCGCCGACCTGGCACACACCGAAGTGTGGGCCGTCGGCCTCGGTGCCACTCGGTACGATGCCGGAGCGCGCGATCTGCTGCAGCGCTACCCGTTCGACTACGCGACGACGTTTTTCATCGGGTTGGCCGGGCTCGGCCGCGGTACGCTCGCCTATGCGCTCTATCAACACTACGATCGCGGCCGGGCGGTCGACGCACTCTTGGTCGAAATGGCCAGCCAGCTGCACGCCGACGCCGTCATCGAACCACGGATCAGCCAGGCACCCGTGGTCATCACGCCCTTGCTGCGCCGCCAATGCCGCGCCATCGAGGTGACCTGCCTCGATCACACCGGGCTCACGCCGCTGCGGGGCAGCCCGCACGACAGCGTCGTCGCCGTCAACCCGCAGATCCTCGAACGCGCCGTGCATGTCACGACCACGATGGTGCGCAGCATCGATGCGTTGTCGCTGTCGCCGACGCGTCTCAATCGCAAGGAGACATAATGCACGACCGTATCGTCTCGTGGCTGCAAGCGCTCGTCGCCATCCCCAGTGTCAACCCTGCCCACCACAGCGAGCGCGCCCAGACGCCCGGCGAAGGGGCGTTGGTGACCTACCTGGCCCGTGTCTTCGCCGACCTCGGTGCCGACGAAATCATCTACGACCCGGTGTTGCCCAAGCGTGACAACCTCTACGCCATCTGGCACGGCAGTGACCCGGCAGTGGCCCTGCTCGATGTCCACCTGGACACGGTGGGCGTCGAACAGATGACCATCGACCCGTTCGATCCGCCGGTCACTGCCGAGCGTGTCTGGGGGCGCGGCGCGGTCGACACCAAGGCGTCGCTGGCAATCGCCATCGCGGCCATCGAGGCGCACCAACGCACGGGGCAACCGTTCCCGCAGACCATCATGATCGCCTGCACCGTCGACGAAGAAGAGCTCGCCAGCGGCGCCATCCAACTCGCGCGCTGGCTGACGCAGCGCCGCCTGCGCCCTGCCACCATGGTCGTCGCCGAGCCGACCAACTGCCAACCCGTCGTCGGGCACACCGGGCTGGTGCGGCTGTGGCTCGAGACCCACGGCACGACCGCCCACACCGCCCAGCCGCACCTGGGGGTCAATGCCATCGCCGGCATGGCCGCCGTCGTCACCGCCTCTGTGGCCGAGCAACGGCGCCTGCAGGCCCTGCCCGCCCGCGCCCTCGGCCACGGCCAGCTGACGGTGTCGCGCATCGACGGTGGCATCGGTCTCAACATCGTGCCCGACCGCTGCCGCATCGGGATCGACCGGCGCCTGGTCGACGGCGAAGACGTCGAAACCGTCCAGCAGCAGCTCGTCGCCCTGGCGCAGGCAGCGACCGACCTGGTGGTCACGGCGACGCCCATCGTGACGGCCCCGCCCTACTACCAGTCGCCCGACCACCCGTGGATCCAGGAGTTGTGCGCCTTCCACAGCACCACAGCCACCATCGCCCCCTACGGCACCAATGCCTTTGCCTACGGCGACATCCCCCATTGTTGTATCGTCTACGGCCCGGGGTCGATCGCCCAGGCGCACACCGCCGACGAATGGATCAGTATCGCCGAACTCCAGCGCGCCGCCGCCTGGTATCGCCACTGGTGGCGCCTCGGCACGACCACTACAGGAGCACACTGACATGGGCACGACGTCGATCCACACCCACGGCTGCCGCGTTTCCGACGAATGGACACTGCGCGGTCTGCGCACCCTGGTGCTCGAAAACGAACTCCTGCGCGTCACCGTCCTCCTCGACCGCGGCGCCGAAATCGTCGAGCTCCGCCACAAACCGACCGACCTCGACCCGCTCTTGCGCCTGGCGGTGCCGATCCACGACCCGGCCCGGGCCACCGGTTCGATCGCCGGCAGCGTCGGGACGTTCATGGACACCTACCTGGGCGGCTGGCAAGAAATCGCCCCCTCGGGCGGCCCAACCAACACCCACCGCGGTGCCGCCTACGGTCAACACGGCGAAGTCTCGCTGCTGCCGTGGGACGCCGTGGTCATCACCGACACGCCGGAGCGCGTCCACGTGCGCTGCAGCGTGCGCGGCATCCGCACGCCCATCCACATCGTGCGCGACATGATCATCGAACGCGGCCAGGCGACGCTGCGCCTCGAAGAACGCTTCCACAACGAAGCCGGCGAAGCCCTCGACATCATGTGGGGGCATCACATCGCCTACGGCGTGCCATTCCTGAGCCACGGAGCGCAGATCCACAGCAACGCCCGCTGCATTCGCGCCAACGAGGCACCCCCTGAAACCCCCAACCGCATCAGCCGCAACGGCGCGCAGGGGCAGTGGCCCGTCATCGCCGCTGCCGACGGACACCCCTTCGACAGCAGCGTCGTCCCGCCATACGAAACCGCCCACGGCAGCGACGTCTTGTACTGGGGCGATTTCGCCGATGCGACCGCCTGGTATGCGCTCTACAGTGCCCACCACGGCCTGGGCGTGGCGGTCGCGTGGGACGCCGCGGTCTTCGACACTGTCTGGCAGTGGCACGAATTCTCACGCACCGGCGGGTTCCCCTGGTGGGGCCGCACCCACGCCTTCGCCCTCGAAC
>JBJOJU010000273.1:0-5818 GCA_046046485.1 Chloroflexota bacterium
GCATAATCGCCCGCACATACCCGCGTTGGCGCACGTCGCTGTGGCTGCACACCAGTTCGGGCCGCCCTGCTGCAACCGTAATGCCTGCGTATGCCAGCGGTTGTGTCATCAGCGCGGCTGCTGCAACGATCTCGCCGCCGTATTCGACGACGGCGACGTCACCAGACGCGCACAGGGGGTGCGCATCCCCAGTCAGGTCATGGGCATACGCTGCGACATTGGGATTGGGGTCGTTGTCGACGCCGATGCGGAATGCGTGCGTCGCCAGTGCCGCATATGCCGGTGCATCAGCGGGGGTCGCCCAGCGCAGTGTCGCGCCGTCGGCGAGGGTCATCGGGAGCTGATCGTGTGTGTTCGGTTTCATCGGCCCCTCAATTCAACCACAAAAACCAGGATGACCCAGTGGGGAAGAGAATCGACAACAATTGTTCTGCAGTGTGCGACGCCCAGGCTTCGTGATGCCAGTGCTTGATCTCGCGATAGCTTTTACGCCCAAAAACCTGCATCGCGAACGCATCAGCCGGGTACCCGGCGTCTGCTCCGCTGCCCATCATGGGCAGCGACACCGCGCTGACCGTGGTCAGACTCCCCGCTTCCCATACCAATCGGTACGCGCTTCCATACAGAGCGACTGTCACACTCCCCGTGTAGCCGCGCATACTACTGCGGCGTAGCCGGGCTTCGATAATCGGCCGAACCGACTCGAAGAACCGTTCGTAGTCGTCGACCCGGATGTACCACGAATATGGCGCAACCGTGCGAACCGTCGTGCCGTACTGGAGTTGGGTCAACAACGGGTGTTCGGTATCGAGGATAAAGTTGATGCCGCTCAATGACGCAATCGCAGGATTTGTCATCTGGACCATTGGTTGATGTGCAGTCAGGGCAGCGAAGAATCCCGGCAACAGTTGATACCAACTTTTGTCACGGCGCAACCCGGCCCCGAGAACGGCGATGTGCCCGTCGTACTGCGCCCGATGCAAGAGCGTATACCCCAGGATTTCGCCCTTGTCACTCACCATGAAATACGGATCAATGATGAAGGCTTGGGTACTTACACCCGTCAGGTGTTGGAAATAACTCCGTTCGAGTGGCGTCGTACACAACAACCCACGCCCCAGCCGGTCAGCGTCGTACAACGCCACAAACTCGTGATACTCATCGGGACGCGCTTTGCGTAACGTCATCGGTACCGCGGTTGATGAGATGCCGGCGATGTGTTCGAACGACACAATTGCTTGCCCATCGAACGCAATGGCGTAGGCATACCCGAGCTGCCGATAAAAGTACGGGATACCCGTAATCGCCTGCAGATGATCACCTCGTGCATGGCTTTTCGCATGCAGGAGCCGAAACAGGTGGCGGACGAACCCTCGATTGCGGTGTTCTGCCGCGCAGACGACCCCTTCGGGCCGGCCGACACCCAACTGCACGCCGGCGTAGTCCATCGATTGCCGCAGCAGAATCGCACCCGCGACCACGTGGTCGTCGGCGTCCACAACCACGGCGATGTCGGTGTGGTCGGTGTACGGGTGCCCGTTGGTCCATTCGCGCACCGCGACTGCATTGAGATCACGTAGCGGGCTGTCGGCAGTGCGCCGGAACACCGTGTCGGAGAGCACGCCATAGGCAACACATTCGCTCGGTGTCGCCCACTTCACGAGAAAACCATCACCGATGTCCGCACAGTACCGCGGGTCGTAGATTTCCATACTGTTCACCCTTCAGGGTCGGTCAGAACGGTAACTGGCCGTAGTTATTGGTCAAGGCCGGGAAGTCGCGCTCGCCCACGTATCGCGCCATCACGACGTCGTCGTAGCGGCGACCGTTGAACAAGCGTGCCTGGGGTATCCGCCCGGTTTCGACAAACCCCACTGCCTCGTAACTGCGTCGTGCGCGTTCGTTGTAACTCATGTACCAGAGATATATCACATGGAGGTTGAGAAACCCGAAGCCGTATTGGCACATCAAATCGACTGCCTCGCGGCCATACCCGTTACTCCAGTACTGCGGATCGCCGATCACGATACCCAACTCGGCCCGTTGGTGCAGCTGGCGGATGTCCATCAGACTCACCACGCCGATCGGCTGCTGCGTCGCAGCGTCGATCACGGCGAAGTGCTGTGCGGTCTGTGATGGTTTGACATAATCGTCATACCACGCTTGTTCTTGCTCGGTCACGAATACCCGGCCTTGCATCCCCACGTACGCGGTGACCTCGAGGTTCGCGAACCAGCGCGTCAACGTGGGTACGTCGTCACGGGTGAAGGTACTGAGAAAAATCCGCTGGCCACGGACCAGCTGTGGGCGCACCGGTGCCTGTCCGCTCATCGTCATTCCTCCCCGTGCAACAGCCGCAGATAACTATCGTAACGCACGCGCGAAATCTGGCCAGCGTCGAGGCCTTCGCGCACCGCACAATCGGGCTCGTGTTCGTGACTGCAATCCGGGAATCGGCAGTGTCCGAGGAACGGTTCGAACTCTCGGAACCCATCGGCGAGCTCGTCCGCCGGGATCTTCCACAGTGCGATTTCGCGGATCCCCGGCGTATCAGCTACATAGCCACCCGCGTCGAGCGGAATCAACCGCGCCATCGTGGTCGTGTGGCGCCCTTTGTTGACCGCCGCCGACACCGCGCTCACCGCCAGCGCCAACGACGGATCGATAGCATTGAGTAACGACGATTTCCCCACGCCGGATTTGCCTGTGACCACACTCACCCGCCCGGGTAACCAGCTGCGCACCACATCGATGCCGGCTCCGGTGCGGGTCGAAACCGCCTGCGACACATAACCGATGTCGTTGTATGGCTGCAGCGCCGCAGCGGCAAATTCGGGGCTGACCAAATCGGCTTTGCTGGCCACGATGCGCGCTTCGATGCCGTTGTGCGCACAGATCAGCAGAAACCGATCGAGCATGCGCGGGTGAAATTCGGGGTCGGCCAATGCGACCACCACCAATACAAGGTCGACATTCGCCACGATCAAATCCTCGCGGTGTCCACGTGACCCAGGATCGATGCGCGAGAGCCGCGTGGTGCGCTCGTGCACCGCTGCGATGGCTCCGTGCCCAGGCGAGACGAGTTCGACGTCGACGATATCACCGATCACGCAGATGTCGGTCTTCTGTTTCTCTTTCTTGAGACGCCCACGCAGACTGCACTCGAGTTCACCCACTTCGGTTTCGACCCAAAAGAACCCACTCATGGCACGCAATACGCGTCCGATCATCGATATTCACACTTTCAACAAAAAAAGAACCACTACGCGAAACGCGTGCGGTAACAAAAAGACCGCAGGCAACACCTGCGGATTCATTCGACTGAAAAATCAGGAACGGTCGCAGGAAGGGTGGACGATGTGCGCAGTTGTGTTTTGCATGTTCCCCTCCTCGTGTCGTGCTGTTTCTCATAAAGTACCACGCGTGCACGCGTACTGTCAAGATGCAGCGCCGCTCTCGGCGATGCGGCGTACCACCACGCAGGCGATGACCAAGCTCACTGCCCAGTATTGGGCGACACGCCCCCGTGGTGCCGTCGCTGCCAACAGCCGCCACTGGTAGACCCACACCACACCCCACACGACGACGTAGACCACGTGCAGCGGTGCAGAGGGTCTGGGTGCATCGGCGACCCAGCCGAGGATCGCTGCACTCAGACACAACAACCCGCTGATACGGTGTAGCACCACGACCAGCCACTCGAGTGCATACGACCGCCACCACCAGAGCGCGGCGACGACGAGTGCCGAGAGCTGTACCGCCAGCAGGGTCCCACCCAAGGCACTATGTTGCACGGGCGAATTCCTCCCGCATGCGACAGAGCGTGGCGACCGGGCAACTCTCACAGCGCGGCCTGTGGGCATGGCACGTCAACCGTCCCAGTTGGATGAGGTGCATGTGGGCGGCGTAGTGCAACGCGCCAGGAATCGATTCATTGAGCACCCGGTGCGCATGGTCGGGCCCGGGGCTGGTCGTCAGACCCAGCCGGTACGCGACCCGGGCAATGTGCGTATCGACGGGCAGAATCGGCTTGCCGTAGGCAAATAACAACACGCACCCTGCGGTCTTGAGCCCGATGCCGTGGAAGCGCGTGAGCCATTCCAGCGCATCCGGGAGCGCCATGTCTGCGAGAAAATCTAGGGTGTAGCCCGCAGCCTGGACGTCTGGGTGATTCAAGACCGTCACGATCCGCTCGGCTTTATCCACTGCCAGACCAGCCACCCGGATGACCAGTGCGATGTCGGCGGGCGATGTCACCGCGACGTCTGCCCAGGTCGGGTACTGCTGCCGCAACGCGACATAGGCGCGGCCGCTGTTGCGGTCGGTGGTGCTCTGCGACAATATTGTTAAGACGAGTTCATCGAGTCCTGGCCGACCAGGCTTCCATTGGCGCGACCCGTAGGTGGCACAAAATGCCTCGTGTACCAGCGTATACGTCATGAGTCTGTACGACTTTCCGAGTACAATAGGCGAAAGGAGCAGCGATGACGTCACGAGACATCCGTATTTTAGCCGATTTCTGTGAGCTGTGCAGTCAGCCAGAATGCCCGATTTGTGCATTCGTACGCCGTGCAGAGCACCGCACCCTGCAGATCTATTGCGCTGAGGGTGCCGGGGACGAGCAGCGTCGTGCCGATGTCCGGGCAGCCCGGGGATTATGCGGCCATCACAGCCATATGCTGCGCGATGCCCGTGATGCACTCGCAGCCGCTGTGACTGCTCTCGACATAATGGACAACCTGTTGCGAGACCTGACCGCCACGAACGCACGGTCGCCGTGGCAGCGTCGGCCAAATCGACCCGCCCGTTGTCCGGTCTGCGTCGATGTCGAGCGCTATGATCGCTCGGTCTGTGCCGGTATCGCAGCATGGGCCGACGACGAGCGTCTCTGCACCGCACTCGCCGCCTCACACGGGGTCTGCGCACCCCACCTCCGCACACTCGCAACCCGTGGGAGCCTTCCGCCGGCGTTTCTCGACGCCCAAACAACCGCGTGGTCTCGCCTCAGGGCCGAGGTGGCGGAGTACATCCGGAAGCGTGACGACAACTACCGGCGCGAAGCCGACGGTGGCGAAGCAGACGCATGGAAGCGCGCTTGGTGCCTCATCAGCGGCACCCGTATCCACACACACGAGTCATAGGAGTGACTCTCATGCTCAGGAAACCCACAAACCGCGAGAGTTGGCTCTACGCACTCGCAAATCTCGGTTCCTCGGTCCCCTATCAAGCCTTCAGCGCCGTCGCACTCTTTTTCTACACCGACGTCAAGCACCTGGCACCGACGACGGCGGCCACCATCATGACCATCTATGCCATCTGGAACGCCCTCAATAATCCCTTGATTGCACACTTTTCTGACCGTTCGACATCACCATTGGGGCGCCGTTTGGCATACATTCGGTTCGGGCTTGTACCGTATGCACTCGCGTTCGGGTCAATTTGGTTGGTGCCATTCGATGCCGCAGACCAACCACTCGCTGTGGCGCTCTGGTACATGGTTTCGATTCTCCTCTTCGAAGGTTTCGGCACAGCGGTGACGGTCGTCGGGTATCAATCACTGCTGGCAGAAATGTTCCCCGACTACGAGTCCCGCGTCAAAGTCTCCGTGCGCATCAACACGGTCCAAACCATCGGTCTGTTCATCGGCAGCGCCCTGCCGCCCATCATCGCTGGGTTGTATGGTTACCATGTCATGGGCATCGTCTTCACTGCTATTATCCTCGTTGCATACGCCTTCGGTATGCGAGGCATGTACGAACAGCCCAACTCCCGCCCCTCGACCCTCTCGTTTCTCGCGGCACTGCGTAATATCGTGTCA
>JBJOJU010000319.1:0-6019 GCA_046046485.1 Chloroflexota bacterium
AGCACAGCGATGGGGATGTCGCCATAGCCGTCGAGGGTATTGCCTGCGTCGACGAGGAGTTCTTCGCTGCTGCCGCGACCGACGGTGCTGCCGATACTGCCGCCGTCGGCAAACAGCCCGATGGTGTCGAGCATCGCCTGGACCTCGCCGCCGCCGTTTTCGCGCACATCGATGATCAACCCGCTGACGGGGCCGTCGCTGGGGCGGGCAGCGGCGAGTGCCTCGACGATGAGTTCACCCAGCTGTTCGCGATTGAAGCTGTCGATGGTGAGCAGCTGGACGCGGGTGTCGGGGATGAGCATCGCGGTCGCTTCGGGAAACGCGTCGCCGGGTATGGCGTTGCGGACGATGGGGATGGTCAGGGTTGCGCTCCCACGCTGGATGGTCAGCGTGACGGTGGTGCCGATTTCGCCCCGTACCGCGGCGCCGTAGTCGTCTTCGGCGGCGTAGAAATCACTGATCGCCCGGCCATCGACGGCGGTGATCCGGTCGTAGATCTGGACACCTGCTTGGTCTGCAGGGCCGTTGCGGCCGATGCGAATCACCAACACACTGTCACTCAGGTCGCGCAGCATCACGCCGATGCCCGCATACCCAGCGCTGCCTGTGTAGGCAGCGTCTTCTTCGAAGGTCTGCTGAGGGGTGTCGAAACGGGTGTGGTCATCGGCGAGCAGGTCGATGGCGGTCTGGACGATTGCGTAGAACTCCGTCGTCGTCTGGGCAGCGCGGATCTGGTCGTCATAGCCGTGTTCGACGGCTGCCCAGTCGACGCCGTTGAAGTCTTGGTAGACATAATTTTCGTCGACGATCTGCCAGATTTCATGGAAGTAGGCCAAGCGTTCGGTCGCGCTGAATGTGACCGTGGTGGGAGTCGGTGCCGAATCGATGACGCCGTGGGTCGGTCGCGGTGTTTCGGCCGGCGGGACTGGGGTCGCTGACCGCTCCCGGGTGTTGGTGGGGATTGTGACGAAGGTGGGAGTGGTCGTCAGCCAGGGCGGCGGCCCGTCGTTGTAGACGAAAAACTTGACGAACGAGCCCGTGCACGTCGCCAACAACAGGGCAAAATAGCCCAGGGCGATGACGGTGAGCCATCGCCGCTGGGTCGATCGCCGGGTCGGTGGTTCAGCCACGGGCACCTCCTGGTCGGGCTAGACCGCGTTGGCCGAAACCGTGTGCAGCCGGCGGGCAAAGCCAAACAAGAGCGCGCCGACGACGATCACGGTGGCGAGCGCGGTCTTGAGCGTGGTCTGCTCGGCGAGATTGCCGATCAAAGGTGAACAGACGATAAACGAGACATAGGTGATCGACATCAAGGCGCCGGAAAAGGCCGAGTTTTGGCCGGGCACGAGCTTGGCGCCTGCGGTGAGTGCGGTGGGGATTGGCCCGGCGGCGCCGAACCCGAGCAGCGCGAAGGCGGCGATGACGAACCACAGGTTGTCGGTGACCATGATGGCGACGCCGGCGAGGATAATCGCCACAGCCGATACCATGATCGACCGCACGACGCCGTAGCGATCGACGATGCTGGCATTGGTCATCCGGCCCAGGAACATGACGGTGTTGAAGACCGCCAGCCCGAAGCCACCGATAATCGCGGTCGCACCGAGATTGGTCAGGTGCAGCACCGACCAGCTGATGGCGGCGCCTTCGGCAAAGGCAGCGAAGAACCCAATCAGGCTAAGGGTGAGCACGATCGGATTGCTGCGCAGCAGGCGGAAGGCCGCGCCGGCGTCGTTGCCGTCGGCGTCGACGATGCTGGCGGGGTAGCGCAGGGAGAGATTGATGATCGCCAACACGACACCCAGCACCGCGATGCCCAGCAAAATCTGCTGATAACGGATGCCCAGTTCGAGCAGCTGGCCGGCTACCAGGCTGCTGATGACGGCACCGATGCAGAAGACCGCGTGGACGTAGTTCATCACGCTGCGGTTACGCTCACGCTCCCAGTCGAGGGTGACCGAGTTGATGGTGATTTCGACGGTGCCGAAGCCGAGCCCATAGAGGATGTTTGAACCGGCGAAGTGCAGCGGGGTCGTGCCATAGCTGAGTGACAGCGTGGCGATGGTCAAGATGGCGATGCCGATCGAAAGGGTGTAGTTTTTGCCGATGCGCTCGATGACCGGACCACCGAAGAGCAAGATGAACACGGAGGTCAACGGAGATATGAGTGACAGCTCGCCGAAGAGTGCTTCGCCCATGCCGGTGGTCGCCATCACGTCCTTCCAAAAGACGCCGTTCGCACCGATACAGAAGCCGAAAAACACAAAGACGGCGAACACCATTGTGATGACGCCGCGGTGATGCCAGTGGTCACGCTGCACGAAAACCTCCATTGGTACCGGGTGGGAATCTGGCTTCAGTATACCATGCAGCCCTTTGCTACAATGAAAACGGGTGCTGTTTCGACGACGAGGAGGTCACGATGCGCTACGGAGTTATCGGCGGAGGGGGGATGGCTCGGACCCACGCCGGTCATGTGCGACGGCTACCAGGAGCGGTATTGGCAGCTGTGGCCGCCCCCGAGATTCACCCCGATTTGCAGTACACCGCCGCGGCTGCTGGGGCAATCGTGACGGCCGATGCCGGGGTGGTATTCCGTGACCCCATGATCGACGCAGTCGTCATTGCCACCCCTACCGACACGCACGCCGCGCTCGCCATCGCGGCGATGCAGGCTGGCAAGCACGTCTTGGTCGAGAAACCATTGGCCCGCACGGTCGACGAAGCTGCGCTGATGGTCGCCGTGGCTGAACAGACGGGCACCAAGTTGCTCTGTGGCCAGGTGGTGCGCTATTTCGCCGAGTATGCGACTGCCCACGAACTCATCACGAGCGGTGCCATCGGGAACGTCGGGGTCGCACGCACGGCTCGGGCCGGGGCTCACCCACCGGCGACGTCGTGGTACGCCGATACCCCCCGGAGCGGCGGTGTAGCGCTCGATCTGCTCATTCACGACGTCGACTGGTTGCTGTGGACCTTCGGGCCGGTCGCACGACTCTATGCCCGTGGGTTGACGGTACGGCACATCTCCGGCCGCGACGGCGTGTTGGCAGTACTGCGCTTTGCCAATGGCGTCATCGCTCATGTCGAGGCCAACTGGTCGTACCCCGCCGGCTTTACCACCAGCCTCGAAGTCGCGGGGAGCGACGGGATTGTGGCACACACCAACGCGGGGGTGGTCGATCTGCGCCTGCACCTGCAACCCGGCAGCAGTGCCGCGTTGGCACACGACCCGGCGGCCAGCGAAGACCCATATTATGCGCAACTCCAGGGCTTCGACACCTGGATCCGCGGCGGTGCAGCTCCGCGCAGCACGCCCACCGAGAGTCTCGAGAGCCTGCGGATTGCGTTGGCAATCGCCGAGAGTGCAACCACGGGCACGGTGTACACGGCAGCTGGACAAGGAGCAATGCGATGACCACTGCACCGATACGTATCGGCATCGCCGGGGTCGCCCACGGGCACGCCCACAGTTACGTCGCCGCCGGCAAAACGCTTCCTGGTGTCAGCGTCGCCGGCGTGTATGACCACGACGCGGCCCGGGGGCAGGCATTCGCTGCCCAGTACGACCTCCCGTGGATCGCCGACCTGCCGGCGTTGCTATCGGGCAGCGACACGCTGATGATCGCCGCCGAGAACGCGTACCACCACCCGATTGCGATGGCGGCAGCCGCTGCTCGGGTGCCCACCCTGTGCGAAAAACCGCTGGCCACCACGATCGCCGATGCGGCTGCGATGGTCGCAGCGTTTGCGGCTGCAGGGGTGCAGCTGGGGACCGCCTTCCCCGTCCGCTACAGCCCGGCGGTGATCCGCCTGCGTGACACCATCCGTGGCGGCAGCCTGGGCGAGACGTTGATGGTACGCGCCACCAACCGCGGCACCTACCCAGGTGGCTGGTTCGGCGACCCGCTCCTGGCCGGTGGGGGTGCGGTGATGGACCACACGGTGCACGTCGCCGACCTGGTGCAGTGGATCTGGGGGCAGCCGATCGTCGAGGTCTACGCCGAAGCCGCGACGCGTCTGCACGACATCCCCGTCGATGACGTCGGGATGCTGCTGTTGACGTTGGCCGACGGGATGATCGTCAGCCTCGACCCCAGTTGGTCACGGCCGGCGGGGGTCTTCCCGACCTGGGGCGATGTGACGATGGAAGTGACCGGCATGCACGGGGTGGTGCAACTCGATGCGTTCGGCCCACACGTCGATCTCTACCAGAAGTCGAGCAAACGGGTGCAGTGGGTCGGTCACGGGGTAAATTTCGACGCGCACATGATCGCTGCGTGGATCGAAGCGGTGCGCAGCGGGGCACCAGCACCCATCGACGGGCAGGCCGGCCTCGCTGCAGTGGCCGTCGTCGATGCCGCCTATCGGTCGGTCGCGAGTCACCGCCCCGAGCGAGTCGTGCAATTTTAGGCAATACAACGCCTTTTGACACGTTGCGGTCCGGCTGGTATGATGCAAATGTCAGGAG
The DNA here is from genome assembly GCA_046046485.1 of Chloroflexota bacterium. Classification (GTDB taxonomy): domain Bacteria; phylum Chloroflexota; class Chloroflexia; order Chloroflexales; family Roseiflexaceae; genus UBA965. The sequence continues at coordinate 4,472 of JBJOJU010000319.1, forward strand.
TACTTCAGCATGTATGACGCACTCGACAACATGATGTCCATGACCATTCCCGCGTGTCCGGCAGCATAATCAGGCTGCTGTTGCACCGCGGGTACACGACGTACCCGCGGTGCTTTTTTTGTCGAAAGAGAGAGCAGATGAGCGATCACATTCTGGTATCGGTGGCATGGCCCTACGCCAACGGTCCCTTCCACGTCGGGCATATCGCCGGTGCCTACCTGCCGGCCGACATTTTTGCGCGCTACAGTCGCCTGCGCGAGCGCAGCGTCTTGATGGTATCTGGCTCTGACTGCCACGGCACGCCCATTACGCTGGCCGCCGAAAAAGAAGGCGTCACGCCGCAGACCATCATCAACCGCTATCACGCCAGCTTCATCGATACGCTGCAGGCGATGGGTATTACCTTCGACCTTTTTACCCAGACCTACACCGAGAATCACTACGCCGCGACCACCGACATCTTCGAGGTGTTGCAGCGTAAGGGCTACATCTACCGCGAAACCGCGGTCGGCTCGTACTCGGAGTCGCTGGGGCGCTTTTTGCCCGATCGCTTCGTCGAAGGCATCTGCCCCAACTGCAAATACGACAAAGCCCGCGGCGATCAGTGCGATAAGTGTGGACAGTTGCGCGACCCTCAGGAGCTCGGGGCACCCAAGTCGACGGTCGACGGCGCGCCGGTGACCTTCCGCGACACCGAGCATTTCTATCTCGATCTGGCGAAAATCGAACCGTCGTTGCGCGAATGGCTCGACTCGACCAGCCGCGACTACTGGCGCAGTAACACCCTCGCCTTCACCCAGAACTGGCTGCGCGAAGGGCTGCGTGGGCGTGCCATCACCCGTGACCTCGAGTGGGGTGTGCCGGTGCCTGGCAATCTGCCCGAGTTCAAAGACAAGCGCATCTATGTCTGGTTCGACGCCGTCATCGGCTACTACTCGGCGTCGCTCGAATGGGCGAAGCGCACCGGTCAGCCCGATGCATGGCATGCCTGGTGGGATCCGACCAAGGCGAACAAGGGCTATTACTTCATCGGCAAAGACAACATCCCCTTCCACACCATCATCTGGCCGGCGATGCTGCTCGGGTACGGCGATCGGGCGCTACCATACGATGTGCCTGCCAACGAGTTCCTCAACCTCGAGGGCGAAAAAATGAGCACGAGCCGCAACTGGGCGCTGTGGATGCCCGATCTGCTCAGCCGCTACGAGCCTGATTTGTTGCGCTATTACCTGACCGCAGCCGCACCCGAAGGCAAAGACAGCAACTGGAGCTGGGCCGAGTTTGTCCAGCGCGTCAACAGCGAGCTTGTCGCGACGTGGGGCAATCTGGCGAACCGGGTCCTGACGCTTTCACAACGAAATTTCGGTGGTGTGCCCACCCCGGGTGAGTTTCTCGATGTCGACACGACGCTGATGAATGCCATCGAAACGGGTTTTGGCCGCGTCCAGGAGCTCTACGAAGCCGTGAAGCTCCGCGCTGCTCTGCAGGAAGCGATGGCGTTGGCTCAACTCGCCAACCAATACCTCAGCGAGCAAGAGCCGTGGAAGG
>JBJOJU010000340.1:0-2874 GCA_046046485.1 Chloroflexota bacterium
CATCGAACTCAGTAGTTATGTCGAAGACGAGAAAGTCAACATCGCCACCCAGCACCTCGTGCCCAAACAGATGCGCGCCAACGCGCTCCAGCACGACGACGTGACGGTCGAAACCAGCGCAGTGCAGGCATTGATCCAGCGCTACACCCGCGAATCGGGGGTACGTGGGCTCGAACGCCAGATCGGCTCTGCGTTGCGCAAAGTCGCACGCACGCTCGAAGAGACGCCCGATACCCAGCGGCCGATCGTGGTCGATGCGGATTGGTTGCGCGGAGCTCTGGGTCAGCCACGTTTCTACCCAGAAGACCGGGAAGCGATCCACCAGTCGGGCATTTCGACGGGTCTGGTGTGGACCGCAGTGGGCGGCGACATCATCTATGTCGAAGCAGTGGTGATGCCGGGTGCGAAGGAATTCCGCCTGACCGGGCAGATGGGCGATGTGATGCGCGAAAGCGCCGAAGCAGCCTTGACCTGCATCCGCAGTCGGAGTGATGCGTTGGGCATCGAGAAAAACTTTTTCGACGCGCGCGCGCTGCACATCCACCTGCCGGCGGGATCGGTACCGAAAGACGGCCCTTCCGCGGGAATCACGATGGCATCCGCGCTCGCTTCGGCAGCGACCGGGCGAGTAGTCCGCGACGATGTGGCGATGACCGGCGAAATCACCCTGCGCGGCCGCGTGTTGCCCGTCGGTGGGATCCGCGAGAAAGTCTTGGGGGCATATCGCGCCGGCATCACGACCATCGTGCTCCCGCGGTGCAACCTCATTGATATCGAGGAGGTCCCGGCCGATGTCCGGTCTGCGTTGACCGTCATCCCAGTCGACACCATCGACGACGTCTTGCAGACCGTCCTGCTGCCGTTGCCGGTCGATGCGCCACCCGCACCGCGGTTCAACGTCGCCTGACGAAACGCCCCCGCTCTGGAATCAGAGCGGGGGCTTCGGTATGCTGCGGGTTAATCGTTGGTCACGTCGCGTGGAGCCGGTTTATCGCGTTGGACCCGCCATTGGTTGATGGCCCACATCAGCAGTGCCGTGGCACCTGCTTCGTCGAGGTTGCCGATGAAGGGAATATTGTCCGGAATGAATTCGATGATACCCGCGGTGGGGTTTACCAGATATATGACACTGAATACCGCACTGATGAAGAGCACGAAGGTCGGGACACGTGACGGTGGCTTCACAGCGGACCCTTTCATTCGACCCGACGGGCAATCCGTCGGCACACGTGGCTGCGACGACCTGCGCCGACGTTTTGTTGCAGTTCCGGTATACTACACCCAATCGTAGACAGAGGTATCACATGGACATGTCCACCCAACGTGTGTTGGTGATTTTCGCCCATCCAGACGACCCCGAATTCATGGTCGGCGGCACCGTCGCAAAATGGGCCCGCGAAGGCGCGCGTGTCGATTATGTCATTATCACCGACGGCAGTGCCGGGAGCAACGACCCCGAGATGACCCGAGAGCGCCTCGTGGACATCCGCCAACGCGAACAACGCAGCGCCTGCGACACCGCTGGGGTGACCGATTTGGTGTTCCTGGGCTATCAGGACGGCGTGCTCCAACCGACCATCGAACTCCGCCGTGAGCTGACCCGGTTGATTCGCCGCTACAAACCGACCATCGTGGTCTGCGGCGACCCGCTGGCCTGGTATTACGGCAGCGGGTATCTCAACCACGCCGATCACCGGGCAGCAGCGGTCGCTGCGCTGGAGGCAGTCTTCCCCAGCAGCGAGACCCGCCCGATTTTTCGCGAACTGCTCGACGAAGGGCTCGAGCCGCACAAAGTCCACCAGGTCTGGATCACCGGGTCGGCGACACCGGACACCTGGGTCGACATCAGTGCCGATCTCGAAACAAAGATCGATGCCCTGCGGCACCACAAGAGCCAAGTCGACGTCGGGGATGGGAAGTTTATCCGAGACTGGGCTGCCGAAGACGGCCGTGCGCACAACATCGCGTATGCGGAATCCTTCAAAGTGATGAAACTGCACCAGCCCGAGGCATCGGCATGATTCCCACCTATCGCGCCCAGATCGAGACCACGCAAGCCCTGATGACGGCGATGCTCGCACTGGCCCCTGCAATCGAGAAGCTGGCGACGGCGATCGCCGACACCGTCCTCAATGGGCAGACGCTCTACACGTGCGGCAACGGCGGCAGTGCAGCAGACGCTGGCCATTTTGCCGAAGAACTCTCGGGTCGGTATCGCACGAACCGCCGCGCGTTGCCGGCACTCTCGTTGAGCATCGACGCACTGGCAATGAGCTGCATCGCCAATGATTTCGGGTATGACGCAGTGTTTGCGCGCCAGCTCGAAGCCCACGGCAAACCCGGCGATATCCTGACGGTCTTCAGCACCAGTGGGAATTCACCCAGTATTATCCGCGCGCTCCAGACCGCGCGCACGCGTGGCATGCAGACGGTCGCGTTGCTGGGCAAAGGCGGCGGTGCCGCACAGGGGCTTGCTGATCACGAGATCATTGTGCCTGCAGATGATTCCGGCCGGGTGCAAGAAATGCATATCCAGATCGTTCATTTTGTCTGTGAGGTCATCGAACAACGGTGTCTGTGACACGGCGGACATTTCTGCGCACTGCACTCGGAGTCGGCGCCGCTGCCTTAGGAAGCTGTGCGCTCCCGGGGCAAACCCAGAGCCCGGCGGTATTGGGACAACAGCGCCTGACCGTCTGGACGACCACGTATGCCCTCGACAGCGCAATCGCGCGCTGGCGCGGGGACAATCCGCAGACACCGCTCCGCCGGTATGTCTACGAGCCACAGATCCTCAGTGAGCGGCTGCAGTCGGAAAGCCTGACCGGCGACGGACCCGATGTCGTAGTCGCCGATGCAGGCACTATCGGGCAG
>JBJOJU010000405.1:0-2949 GCA_046046485.1 Chloroflexota bacterium
TGGTCAGGGAGCACCAACGATGCAACCGGGCCATAGCCGGCTTCGGGCATCACTTTGATTCGGTAGCCTGGCCGAAACGGCATACAGATGTCGGCGTGCTGCGGGCAGGGATCGACCGCTGTCGGCAGCCGCTCGATCGACGTGTAGCTCAACGTTCGCGGAGCCTGGTACAACACGCCCGATCGCACGTGACTGCGCAGCTGTGCACCGTCGAGCGTCTGCATCGCGGCATTTCGGTATGCCCAGCCCTGCCAGACCACCACCCCGAAGAGCCCGATGGATGCAACGAAAAACACGCTGAGCACCAGCCAGGCACTGGCTTCGGTCGAAAGCCGGCGGCGTGGGGCTGTCGTCTGTTGTTGCTTGTGCTGCATCTGCATCGAAAAGTGGCTCCGTGGCGGCACTGTGTCCTAGTAGACGGGCAGGTACCGATCGTGTTCCCAATTGCTGACATGTTGCCGGTAGGCCTCCCACTCGTGCAACCGTGAATCGACGAAGCGCTCGTAGATCAACGGTCCGAGGGTTTCTGCGATGAGTTCGTCGCGCTGGAGCGCAGCGACTGCCTCACCCAGCGTCATCGGGAGCATCGGGTAGAGCCGCGCCCGTGGGCTCATGGTCACGAGATCTTCTTCGGCAGCGGGGGGCAATGGCAGTTCGCGGCGGATCCCATCGATCCCCGCCCGCAACATCACGGCGTAGGCCAAATACGGATTGCACGACGGGTCGGGACTGCGGACTTCGATGCGGGTCGTCTGCGGCCGATTCCCGAGCACCCGCGGGACCCGCACCAACGCCCCGCGGTTCGTGCGGCCCCACGTGGCATAGATGGGGGCTTCGTACCCCGGCACGAGGCGCTTGTACGAATTAACCAGCGGTGCGACGATGGCGTTCATCCCGGGGGCATGCGCCAACAACCCAGCCATGAAATGCTTCGCCATTGCACTCAGCCCATACGCGTCGTCGCTGTCGGCGAAGAGGTTCACACCGGTGACCGCGTCGACCAGGCTCTGATGGACATGCATGCCGCTGCCGTTCAGCCCAACCATCGGCTTCGGCATAAACGAGGCGTAGTACCCTTGTTGGAGTGCCAACGATCGCAACACCTGCCGCATGGTGGCGACGGCGTCGGCTGCTGCCAGCCCCGACTCGAGTTGGAGGTCGATCTCGTGCTGGCCCACCGCTGCCTCGTGGTGGGTCGCGTCGACGCCGATGTGGAAGGACCCCAACGCTCGCACGACCTGGCGCCGAAAATGGGTGTAACTATCATTGGTGGCATCGAAATAGCCCACCGAATCGTTGGGCACCAACACCGGTTTGCCGTCGCCGTCGGCTTTGAAGAGAAAGAACTCCACCTCGGCACTCAGTCGATAGGTGAATCCCATCGCGGCAGCCTCGTCGACCGCTCGTCGCAACACGCGACGCGGGTCACCGGCGTATGGCCGCCCGTCAGGGGCATGCACATCACAGATGAACCGAGCGGTGGGGATGTCGTTTTCGCCCGTGGTGGGCACGATGGCAAACGTGCTCCGGTCGGGGATCAGATACATGTCGGTTTCGGCGACACGGCTCGGGCCCTCGAGCGCCGAGCCATCGAACCACACGCCGTGGTCGAGGCAGTCGTCCATCATCGCCACGGGAATGGTGACATTCTTGAGTGTGCCGGCGATGTCAGTGAACTGGAGACTCACGAATTCGACACGATGCTGATGGATTTGGGCTAGAACGTCGTCGCTCGTCATTTCGCTTCCTCCCGCCCCTGCGCGTCCCGCGCGAACAATGCATCGACGAACGTCGCCGCATCGAACATCGCGAGATCGGTCATTTTTTCGCCTGTCCCGATGTACCGTACCGGGCAGTTGATTTCTTGGGCGATTGCAAAGGCAATCCCGCCTTTCGCCGTGCCGTCCATCTTGGTGATCGCGACAGCGGTCACATCCGCTGCAGCTGCGAAGGCTTTTGCTTGCAGGACACCGTTTTGGCCGGTGGTCGCGTCGATGACCAATATCACTTCGTGCGGGGCGGTGGGAATTTTGCGGCGGATGATGTTGCGCAGCTTGGTCAGTTCCTGCATCAGGTTGACTTTGGCATGGAGCCGGCCAGCCGTGTCGATGATCAACACGTCGCAGGGGTTGGCGGTCACCGCTTCGATCGCGTCGTAGACCACCGCGCCTGGGTCGCCGCCCTGCCCGCGCGAAATCACCGGCACCCCCACCCGTTCGCCCCAGGTTTCGAGTTGTTCGGCTGCCGCGGCACGGAACGTGTCGCCGGCGGCCAGCATGACGGTGTGCTCGTGGGCCAGGTAGCGGTGTGCGAGCTTGGCGATGAGCGTCGTTTTGCCCGCGCCGTTGACGCCCACGACGAGGACGACGTGTGGCCGGGCAGTCGGCTCGGCCGGTAGCTCGCGTGCCAGCAACAACCGTATCATCTCGTCGCGCAACACCTGCTGTGCCGCAGCAGGGTCTTGGATACCGGCTCGGCGTACCTGCTCGCGGACCCGTTTGATGAGCTCGGTGGTCGTCTGGACGCCCACATCGGCCTGGATCAACAGTGCTTCGAGGTCATCCCACAGCTCATGCGAGAGCGTGCTCACCCCGAACAACGCCGCGATCTGCCCAAAGAAACTACGCCGCGTGCGTTCGGTCGCCGTCGAAATCTGGGCGACTTCGGTCGCTGCTTCGGCTTCGGTCCGCGGTGCGTCGATGCCCCGGCCAAACCAGCGTTTCAGAAACGACATCAGTGCCCCGCGATCGTCCGCGCCACGGCTTTGGTGGTGGCTGCGACATGTGCGACTTCTGCGTCCGTCAATTCGGGGAAGTTGGGCAGCGAAAAGACCCGCCCCGCCTGCTGCTCGGTGACCGGCAACCCAGCGGCAGGCGCCATCCCATGATAGATCGGCTGGTGATGGGTCGGCAGCGGGTAGTGCATGTCGGTGGTCACCCCGCCGTCACG
>JBJOJU010000382.1:0-5915 GCA_046046485.1 Chloroflexota bacterium
GAGCGAGCGGCTGCATTGCGGAATCCAATCGTCAAATGTCTGCGTGGTATTATACGGGGAAGGTGCACGGCTGTCATGTCGAGGTGTCATGCGGGCTTTGATTTTTGATATGGATGACACACTCTACGATCTCAGTCGGCATCGGCGGATGCACTTGGCTCGTGCCTGGCAGTCGTGGTTGACGATGCTCACGCCCGAACGTGCTGCTGCGGTGGTCGAGGCAGCGGTCAGCGAGCGGATATTCTTCCCCGACATGGCTGGGTTTTTGTTTCGCCACGGCGTCCACGAGATCGACGCCCGCGAAAAATTAATCGACGCCAGCCGAGAGACGTGGTTCGACGATCTGACGCTCGACGACGGAGTTGCTCAGCTGCTCGATGCACTCGCGGGTCACTATCGTCTGGGGTTGATTACCAACGGGCCGACCGCGATTCAACAACGAAAAATCGACCGGTTCGGGTTGACGACATGGTTTTCCCAGCTGACGATTTCACAGAATTTTGGGGTAGAAAAACCGCACAGCCGGATTTTTCTCCACATGGTGGATGCATTGGGTGCCGAGGTCGCTGATACGGTGATGGTCGGCGACAACCCGCTGGCAGACATCGCAGGTGCAACCGGAGTCGGGATGCGGGCAGTGTGGATCCGCCACCCCCATGTCATCTACCCGGCGGAGCTCCCCACACCGTGGCGCACCATCGACCACGTCACCGCGTTGCCGGGCGTGTTGGAGCAGGCATGACAGCAGCGTATTGGGCGACGATCTGGGATGGGGTATCGCACAGCGACCGCGAAACAATCGCGGCGTTGCAGCGTTGCCCGCTCGCAGCGTTGCCCAGTGCTTGGGAACGGGCCGATCACTGGCAGCGGGTCGTCGATGGCCTGCCGCCGGCTACGTACGCACTCGTGCAGCGGATCCGCCGTGCCGGAGGCAGCATGCCGGCGGGATTTGTCGAGGCGGTGGCCGGGCCGTTGCGCAGCAATCTCGACGCGCTGTCTCCACGGGCGTTTGTCACCATCCACGACCCGCTGAGCCCCCTCGAGCACGCGTACGCGGCGGGTGTGGTCTGGCCGGGGCAGAAGCGTGATAACCAGCGCGTCTGGACGGTACCGACGCAGATCGCGCACGCGTTGTCTGCGGTCCCGCCGTTGTTCGACGAGCCACCGGTGGCAGATATGCCGATGCTGCCTGCCTTCGATGTCGATGGGTTGTTGGTGGCAGTGGCGGGGCAGATCCGGGCCGGCGGGGTTCAGATGGCACGGGGTGGTCGACCGCCCCAGCGATTGGTGAGCGTCGGTGCGCAATACGGCGCCGATGCGCTGGCGGTGCAGTGGTTGATCCAGATCTGTCTGGCTGGGCATGCGGTGGTCATCGGTGCCCACGGGCTGCAGATCGGCCCGGCGCTGGACGAGTGGTTGCGCGCAGCGCCGCAGGTCCGTCGCCTCGAGCTCGTGCGCGCGTGGTTGACAGCAGCGTGGAACGACTGGGAGCTGACCGATGTGCCCCCGGTGCGCAGCATCGAGCTACGGGTCGCGCGCCGGTGTGTGGCGTATGCGCTGCTCCCGCATCTGCCGGAGGCGTGGCTCGCCGCCGATACCTATCTGAGCCAGATTCGCCTGCGCTGGCCCGATATCGTGCGCCCCGTGAGCCTCCAGCATCGCTGGCAGCGCCCCGGCGAATGGCCGCAAGGGTGGGAAACCCAGGATGGCGCGGTGGTCGATATGTTTGTGCGCGGGCCGTTGTGGTGGCTCGGGTGTGTCGAATGGGACAGTGAGCGGCGATATTTCCGTCGCAGCCGCATCGGTTCCTGGATATGCGGATTAACGCACATCGAAGAGCAAAAACGCAGTGCATCTGTCAGTTTTGAGGCGGATTTTTCGTGTATTTTGCGCGACCCGCACGACGTCTGGGCACGGTATCAACTGGCAGCAATCGGTGATGTGCGCGACGCGTCGAGTTGGCAGTTGAGCCCACAGAGCATCCAGCGCGCCGTCGCCCATGGGACGCCGCTGGCGGCGATAGTCGATACAATCGCCGAATTGACCGGGGAGCCGGTTGTACCGGCGGCGCGCCAGCAGCTGGCGTTGTGGGCTGGGCAAGTGACCGTGGTGCAGATCTCGCACACCGTGTTGCTGCAGACGCAGCACGCACAGGCGCTGCGCGACGTGATCCATGATCGACGACTCGGGGTGCACGGCGGCGAACCGTTGAATGACACGACGCTGCGGATCGACCCAGCGGGTGTCGAACGCCTGGTCGGGGCACTCCAGCTGGCAGGGTATGGCGTCGAGGTGGTGGGTGCGGCGCCGCCGCTGCTGCGTGAGAACGAGTTGGTCTTGCTCGAACGCGCCTTGCGGGCGTATCGCGACAACGCGGCGACACGGGCGCTGTCGGCGAAATTGCGGGCACTGCGCACGCAGGATGAGCACGATGGGTGAGCGCCTCTACCGGACCGAGGGCGTCATCCTCAAACGCATCGACGTCGGAGAAGCCGACCGAATCGTCACGATTCTGACGCCCCAGGGCAAACTGACCGCCACGGCGCGTGGCGTGCGCAAGACCGCGAGCAAGTTGTCGGGGCACCTCGAGTTGCTCAGCCACTGTCAGCTGCAACTCGCCCAGGGGAAGCAACGCGATGTTTTGACGCAGAGTATCGTTGTCGCGCGCTTCGACGCACTGCAGCAGCAGCTGGTGCGGATGGCGGCGGGGTACTATGTGGCAGAAATAACCGATGCGTTGACCATCGACGAGGACGCGGCGGCACATATTTTCACCCTCTGCCTCGAAACGCTGCACGCACTGACGACGGTGACGCAGGTCGAAATGGTCTTGCATTGGTATACGATGCAGCTCTGTGATGCCGTGGGGTACCGCCCCCAGCTGGTCGACTGTGTGGTGTGTGGGAACGTGCTCGATCAACGCGCGCACCTCTGGAGTGCGGTCCAAGGGGGGATGCTCTGCCCCGATTGCCACCGCAGCGACATCCAAGCGGTCTCGTTGTCCCTGGCGGTCTTCAAACTGCTAAGGATTGTCCAGCGCGAAGGCCTTGCAGCGGTACAGGGAGTGCACGTGGCTCCCGAGGTTCACAGCCAAGTGTTTCAAGTGATGCGGCGCTGGGTGATGCGGCAGAGTGAGCGGCCGTTGCGCAGTGCGTCGTTTTTGGATGACGTGCGTCTGCTGCCGTCGTCGTGAGTAGGCGTACTATAATAGCCACACACCATGCGTGAAAAGCGAAGGAGTGCACCATGGCAGGGAAATCGTCGATTATCGATGAAAAAGAGACCGTGTACGGGGTGTATCGTCCCCACACGATGACGGTGTATGGTGCCGTTTCCACCGAATTGCTCTTTCTGGCGTTGACCGCTGTCGCTGCCTACTTCGCCCAGGTCGTGTTTGTGCAATACCAGATTTCGGTGATCTGGCAGCAATGGGCAGTCTATGGTGCCCTGATTGTGCTGGCGCTGATTCTGGTTGTGCGAATGGTGCGCGACTATCTGAACTGGTACTACACGCAGGTCATCGTGACCAATCGCCGCCTGATTCGCCGCGAAGGGATTCTGTCGCGCCGCGTGTCGGACATTGCATTGACCCAACTCAGCGAAGTGGTCATCACGCAGTCACTTTTGGGTCGATTGTTCAATTACGGCGACGTGCACGTGACCGGTGATTCTGATGCCAGCAAATTGCAGTTTGTGCAGGTGAAAAACCCGTTCAAGCTGCGCACGGTCATCGACGACGCCCGGGTCGGCGCACGCAGCGAGTCAAAAGGGACGACTGCACCGATTGCGACGGAAGAAGACAAGACACCGACCAACCCGCTCACAATCGTACCCAGCGGGACCGCAGAGCTCGGCCTCGAGCCGGGGAGCGAGCTCGAACAGACGATGCAGCATATCGACGCGCTCGAGCGTCGGGGTGTTTTGACTGCCGCCGAGGCCGCTGCCAAGCGGGCTCAATTGACCGGACAAGGAACATAGGATGGCACACACGTACGAGGCGGTCCAGCATGCCGTCGCCGCCATACGCAGCAAGACCGCGTTGGTCCCGCGCGTCGGGATTATCCTTGGGTCGGGTTTGGGGTCGTTGGCCGACGAGCTGACGGATGCAACGGTCATCCCCTACGAGACGATTCCCGGCTTCCCCCGTTCGACGGTGTATGGTCACCGTGGTGAGCTGGCATTGGGGGTGATGGATGGGACGCCGGTGGTGGTGATGCGTGGGCGTTTCCACTTCTACGAGGGCTACGACATGCACCAGGTCACCTTGCCGGTGCGGGTGATGCGGGCACTCGGCTGCACCACCCTGATCGCCACCAATGCCGCCGGTGGGTTGCGCGCTGATTGGCCGGTGGGTGAGTTGATGAGCATCAGCGATCATATCTTCATGCCCGGTCTGGCCGGCAACAACCCGCTGCGTGGGCCGAACGACGACCGATTAGGCGTGCGTTTCCCCCCCATGCTGCACGCCTACACCCCAGCGCTGCGTGCATTGGCGCAAGAGGTCGCAGCGGCCCAGGGTGTGACCCTACGCGAGGGCGTGTACATCATGGTGGCTGGCCCGTCGTTCGAAACCGGTGCCGAATTGCGCATGTGCCAGCGCCTCGGAGCCGATGTGGTGGGGATGTCGACCGCACCTGAAGTCATCGTTGCGGCGCATGCAGGCATGGACGTGCTGGCGATTTCGTTGGTGACCAACCAAGCTTTGCCCGACGGCAGCCCTGCCAACCACGAGGAAGTCATGGAAGCCGGCGATGCGGCGCGACCGCGCTTTGGGGCCTTGCTCAAAGGTGTCGTGGCTCGGTTGTGAGTTTTTTTTTCAGAGAAAAGGGGGTGCGCCGGCCGGCGCACCCCCTTTTCTCTGCATTCAGCGCTTGGGCGTGAGTGCGAGCGTCTCGGTACTGACTTCTTCGACTGCTGCCCGTGTCCACGGCATGGGGTGGTATTCGACTTGCAGCCAGGCTTTCATGAAGTCGGCGTAGTGACTGCTGAGCAGATGCCCCGATTGCCCGGTGGGGTGGATACTCTTGCATTGATCCCAATCGGCCGTGTCGGCGATGAGCCGGTATGACGGCGTGGTGATGACGCGACTGCCGTCGGAATTGACCTGGACGTCGCCCATGTTGACGGTGTCGCGGTTGCCGCCGAGGGGGAACGGCCCGCGGGAAAAGAGCCTGCCGATGAGTGGAATCGCGCCCAGTGGGTGATTGAACGGGACGGTGTGCCAGTTGCCGTACTGCCAGGTGCCCGGGTTGTCGCCCAACCGATCGCGGATGGTGGCCACCGTCGACACCCAGGCAGCTGCGAGTATGTCGTCCCAGGTACGCCCGTCGCGGAACCAGCTGTCGTCGCGGGTTGTCAGACCGGCCAAAATAACCGGCAGCGCGCGCCCCATGTATTCGCGGCCGGGGCGACTGGCGAACGCACCGATACCGTAGCGCGTCTGGATTAGATCGGTGACCGCAGCAAACACCTCGCGCTGCAGGTCTTCGAGGAGCTGCATGGCGACAGTCGCGGCGCAGCTCTCGGTGGCGAGCTGCCCGTCCCAGGCAGCGAGCAGCGCCCGTGCTTGGTTGGCGATGGCGTCGCCGTCGGGCAGTCCACCAGCCAATGCGACGAGCTGTAGGCCAGGCAGGCTGACCTGGTCAGCGTGGATGCGCGCGAACGACGCGGCGTCGTGGAGCGGTTGATCGCGCAGGAGCTGTGTGATGCGGGCTGCCCGCCAGCCGTTGAGCCATTCTCCTCGGATGGGGGGCTGTGCGTCGTCGGGGGTGAGTTGGTTGTTGGCGGTCACCAGCAGACCATCGGCCGGGTTGTACTGCGCCGGCAGGTCTTCGAACGCGACATACCCCTGCCAGTCATTGGCACGCTCCCACCCGGGCGTCGGAAGGCGGCCGTCACCCCACCCACGCAGGGGA
>JBJOJU010000017.1:0-3637 GCA_046046485.1 Chloroflexota bacterium
GAGCCATTCACGGAAAAACACACCCGTCGGACGCGTCGCGTCGATCTGCATGGCACTGGTATCGATCCCCTCGCCCGCGAGAATATCGACCATCCGCCGGCCGAACGGATCGTTGCCCACCCGGGTATGAAAACGCGACGAAACACCCAAGCGCGCCAGGGCAATGGCACAATTCGCTTCGGCACCACCGATGTCCCATTTCAACAACGGTGCGTCGTCGATGGCGACCGGGTCGGGTGGGTAGAGCACTGCCATGCATTCACCGAATGTCAGTACTTCAGGCATGATGTTTAGACTCCTCGCAACGATGCGATACAGGCACGAGCGCCATTGGTCAGTTGTTGCCAGTCAGCTGCTGCCACGTCTTTGGCCGTCACCAAGCTGCCGCCGATCCCGACGCCCACCGCACCCGCACGCAGGTACGTCTGCAGGTTGCTGGCGTCGATGCCGCCGGTGGGGATGAGCTTCAGGAAGGGCAGCGGCGCCAAGACATCTTTGATGTAGTTGGGGCCGAGGGTGCGCGCCGGGAAGACCTTGACGAACTCGGCGCCGGCTTCGTGCGCCGTCAACATCTCGGTGGGGGTATAGGCGCCGCAACAGACGGGGATGCCCGCTTTGACCGCTTTCTTGATGACTTTTGGCCGGACCGCCGGCGTCACCAGAAATTGCGCACCCGCAGAAATCGAGTCAGCTGCGTCTTGTTCCGACAACACGGTGCCGACGCCCACCAACATGCGCTCGCCCAGTGCCTGGCGTACTTTATAGACCGCCGCACAGGCGCCTTCGCCCGTCAGCGTGTATTCGATGGCGTTGATACCGCCGGCGAGGAGCGCTTCGGCGACAGCCAACGCACGGTCGTAGTTGTCGAGGCGAACGATGGCGATGACTTTGGCGCGCGTCACCGCTTCGGTGTACTTGCCCATGCGTGCTCCTTCGGCTGCATTGTCACGGTCGAGTAATGTGTCTATGATACACCGTTTACTCCTCGCCATACGCAGCTGCAGCCCCGCAATGCTATACTAGCGGCAGTATTCCCGCACGAGGTTCCCATGTCCGAGGCACCCCGCGCCGCGCGCCACCCTGTCACCCTACACCTCCACGGCACGCCCCGCACCGACGCCTATGGCTGGCTCCGCGACCGCGCCAACCCAGCAGTCCGTGCGCATCTCGCTGCCGAAAACGCCTATGCCGCCGCCGTCATCGACCAGACCCTGGTCGACGCGCTCGTGGGCGAAATGGCCGCCCGGCTGCCGGCGACCGACACCGGCGCCCCCCGGCGTATCGGTGCCCACACCTATCAATTTCGCACCGCTGCTGGCGCCGATTACCCGGTGCTCGTGCGCTGGTTGACCGCCGACCCCACGCAGACACAGACCGTCATCGACGTCGCCGCTCTCGCTGTGGGCACCCGCTACTGCGTCCTGGGCGACTGGCAGGTCAGCCCCGACGGAACACGGGTCGCCTACCTGCTCGACACCGACGGGAGTGAACGCTTTACCCTGCATATCCGCACCATCGCCGACGGTACCCCCTGCGCGGCGCCCCTCGCCGACCTCTATTACGGCATCGCTTGGTCGCCCGACAGCCAGATCGTCTACCTCGTCCAACCCGACGAAGCCTGGCGCCCTTGTCAGGTGATCGGCTGGCGCTACACGACCGCCGAACCTGCCCAGATCCTCTTCCACGAGGCCGACGAGCGCTTCAATGTCTGGCTGCGCACGAGCGGCGATCAGCACACCCTGATTATCGGCAGCGAGAGTTCTCAAACCAGCGAAATCTGGCTCTGCGACGCCCAAGACAGCAGTCGTATGACCTGTGTCGTCCCCCGCGTGACCGGGGTCCTCGCCGATGTCGCCGTGGCCGGCGAGCGGCTCTACCTGCAGACCAATGCCGACGCGGTCAACTTCTGTGTGCGCACCCGGCTCGTCGATGAATCTGCATGGCAGAGCGTCGTGCCCCACCGCAGCGACACTACCATCGAACACGTCACCGCCTTCGCGAGTGGCGTCGTATTGTGGATCCGCCGCGACGGGCTGCCCGGTATCGAGTTTTTCTTCCATGGAAAAACCGAACTCCAGCGCATCGAGATGCCCGACGCCGCCTACGCACTCGGCGACCCACACACCAGCGAATACGCCACCGACACCCTCGTCTACGAGTACGCCACCCCGGTCCACCCACGGGCGACCTATGCCTACGAGCTCGGGACCCGCCACCAGACCCTGCGCCACCGCGAAACGCTGGCCTGCGCGCACGACCCGGCCGACTACCGCATCCAACGGCTCGCGGTCAACGGGCGCGACGGCACGGCCATACCGCTGACCGTGGTCACCCGTGCCGATTTCGTTGCCGACAGCAGCGCGCCCGCGCTGCAACTGGGCTACGGGGCATACGGCGCCAACCTCAGCCTGGGGTTCTTTTCGGAACGGCTGAGCCTGCTCGACCGCGGGGTCGTGTTGGCATTTGCACACGTCCGCGGCGGCGGTGAAAACGGCCGGGAGTGGTATCTCGATGGCAAACTGGCCCACAAACAGCACACGTTCGATGATTTCATCGACTGCGGTCGCTATTTGGTTGCCCAGGGGTACACCAGTAGCGCACGCTTCGCCTGTTTCGGCCGCAGCGCAGGCGGGCTCTTGGTCGGTGCCGTCATCACCCAAGCCCCCGAGCTCTTCCGCGCTGCCATCGCGCTGGTGCCGTTTGTCGATGTCATCAACACCATGTGCGATGCGTCGATTCCCCTGACCGTCCCCGAATACGAAGAATGGGGCGACCCCAACGACCCGGTGGCGGCGGCGACGATGACCGCCTACGCACCCTACGAAAACGTCCGCTGCCAACCATACCCAGCGCTGCTGACCACCGCGAGTCTCAACGACCCGCGCGTGCCCTTCTGGGAGCCCGCCAAGTGGGTGGCAGCGCTGCGCGCCACCAACCCCGATGGGACATTTTTGCTCGTCACCGACGCCGATGCCGGCCACGCCGGCAAGAGCGGGCGCTACGCCCGTTTCAGCGATCGCGCCACTGAATACGCCTTTCTCTGTCACCAGTTGCAGCTGTCTCGGCTGCCCCAGCCCACAAAGGACCAACCATGAGCACCACGACCGATCGCCCGGGGATGTTCGGGCCCTACGGCGGCAGTTTTATCCCCGAAACGCTGGCTCCGTCGGTCCAGCACCTCATCGCCGCCTACGAAGCCATTAAGGACGACGCGGCGTTTTGGGCAGAGTTGAAAAAACTCCAAGCGACCTTCATCGGTCGCCCCACCGCCCTGACCCACGCCCGCCGCCTCAGTGAGCACCTCGGCGGCGCTCAAATCTACCTGAAACGCGAAGACTTGGCCCACACCGGCGCCCACAAAATCAACAACGCCCTCGGCCAGGGCTTGTTGGCGCAGAAGATGGGCAAGACCCGCATCATCGCCGAAACCGGCGCTGGGCAACACGGCGTCGCCACCGCCGCCGTCTGTGCGCTGCTGGGCATCACCTGTGTCGTCTACATGGGCACCGACGACATCGAACGACAGAAGCCCAACGTCTTCCGCATGCGCTTGCTGGGTGCCGAGGTCCGCGGCGTCAACACCGGGTCACGCACCCTCAAAGACGCCATCAACGAAGCGATGCGCGACTGGGTGTCA
>JBJOJU010000088.1:0-4063 GCA_046046485.1 Chloroflexota bacterium
TGCAACGCCGGGTTCTTCGAGAGCGGCTCGGTCAGCGGGATCAGCGGCGCATGACGCAGCCTATTACACCGCACGAGCGGAATCAACGCGCACGCGTGCGCTCCACAGAGAGACGACCGGGGGGGAACCCCCGGTCGTCGTTTTCATCGACTGCATGGCTCGGGTAGGAGCTTAGTTTTTCTGCCCGTAATAGAGGAATCCGATGCCCGCAAACCCGCAGATGAGCATCAACATCACCAGTGGCTGCGTACCCCAGACGTGCAGGCTGTTAACGATGCCGGTCGAGCTCTGCAACGCCGGATTCTTCGAGAGCGGCTCGGTCATCGGGATCAGCGGTGCGGCGGTGGGCAGCACGATCGCTGTCGGCTGGATGATGGGCGCCGAGACGACGGGGGCGGGTTGTTGTGCCGCTGGCTGGCTGGCTCCGTCGTCCGCAGGTGCCGCCACAACCGGGTCTGCTGGGGCGGCCGTTGGTTCAGGGAGCGCGGTGGCAGCGACCACCGTCGCCAGCGGGGCACTCGGCTCTTGGCTGCGACCTTCGCTGCCGCCCTCGGGGACTGCTGTCGGTAGGCTCGTCGCCACGACGACTGCTGCCGCTTCGGTAGCAGTGGGAATCGCGGTGGGGAGTGGCTCGGCCGTCGCTGTCGCCGGCACGGGAGTGTAGGTGGGGGGCACGATGGCCGCGGTGGGCAATAGGCGGTCTTCGGCGTATGCAGGTGCGGCGAAATACAGTGCCGGTAACACCAGCGTACAGACCAAGCCGCTCAGAAGTAGCACAGGAATACGTCGCATGTCGAACCTCGCTCCGGTTATCCGTAGCAAACTATACCATGCAGTGTCGTACGTATATTTGTCGCAGAGAAGCTGTCGTGCTGCTCTTGCGGATTGTCACCGAGCTGTAACCGCACCGTCATTTGACCATCGTTCCCCCGATGTATTGACATTGTGACGTGAAAATGTTATAAATAGCAGCAATGTGAAAGGAGCCTGCAGATGAGCGAGTCGCGGCATGCGGAGATGGTCGGGGCAGACGGTGAGATTCTGGCGTTGGAGTCGGTGCAGGTCGCGGTCGACGTCGTCGGGTTGTATGTGACGATGCAGACCGAGCAGCGCTACACGAACCCGACGGACGACGTGTTGGCGGTGACCTACACCTTCCCCCTCCCCAGCGAGACGACGTTGTTGGGGGTGGAGTTCGAGGTGCGCGGGAAGCAATTCGTCGGGGCAGTGCACCCGTTACCCGAGGCACGCCGGCGCAAGCAGCAGGCAATCGACGCCGGCGACACAGCGTTGCTGATCCAGGTGTCGGGTGATTGGTACACGGCCGAGATTGGGAATGTCGGTGCGGGCGAGACGGTGGTCGTGCGCATCAAGAGCGGCAACTTGGTCGTCCCCATCGACGGCGTGGTGCGCTACGCCGTCCCCACGACGATTGCCCCGCACTACGGTGACCCGCGCACCGCCGGCTTGACGGCCGAGACCGCGCCGGTGACCAGCATGGCGGTCGTCTATCCGTTCAGTTATCGGGCGACGATCTATGGGAGCATTCCGACGGCCGTGACGGTGCCTACGCACGTGGCACTGGTGCAGGCGCAGGGCGACACAGTGACCGTCGAGATCCAGGGGGCGACGATGGACCGCGACGTGGTGCTGACGATTGCAGGTTACGCAGAGTATCAGGCGTCGTTGGTGGCAGAGCGTGACGGGCAGCACTGGTATGCGACGTACGTGAAGTTGCCGGCCCAAGCGGGCACGACCGACGTGCCGATGCACGTGAAATTGTTGGTCGACTGTTCGGGTTCGATGGGAGGGACGTCGATCCAGCAGGCGCGGGCCGCGGTGACGACGCTCCTGTCGGCGTTGCGCGACGGCGATTCGATCGCGGTGACGCGCTTCGGCAGCACCGTGGTCGATGTGACCCCGGGGCTGATGACCGTCGGGCCGACGATCCGCAAACAGATGCAGAAGTGGGTCGTCGGTATGAACGCCGACCTGGGCGGCACCGAGACGGTGCAGGGGCTCACGCACGTGTTGGCGATGCCCACCGACGACAAGCCGTGTGTCGTCGTGCTGCTGACCGATGGCGAGGCGTACGGGGTCGAGGAGGTCGTCACGCAGTTGAAGCAATACGCCCATGCGGTCTACCCCATCATCATCGGCCATGTGCCGTCGACCGGTGGCTTGGGTCGGCTGGCCACCCGCACGGGCGGTTTTTGTGAGTCGGTGACGCCCAACGAACGCATCGACGCAGCGATGGCGCGGATGATCCGGCGTATCCGTTCGGTGCCGGTGGTCGATGCGGCACTGGAACACGCCAGCCCGCGCCAGATGTGGCAACAGGGGGCGTTGGCACGCTATGCCGGCGAGTATTCGCTGGTGACGGGGGCGAGTGCCGATCCGGTCGCGCAGGTGTTGCGTGTCGAGCAGGTGCAGACGCCCATCGCGGTGCACCCGGTCCCCGCTGCACTGCAGAGCGATTTCGTGCGCACCGTGGCGGCGACGCACCTCGACGGGCTGGCCAACCAGACCAAGATTGACTGGGCGCTGCTGCACCAACTCGTCTGCGCCGAAACGGCCTATGTGGCAGTAGCGACGCATGCAGACGATGCGAAGGTGGTGGGGAAAACCATCCAGGCGGTCGTCGAACAGCAGATGGCGGCTGGGTGGCACGGGCTCGAGGCGCACTCGGTGCTGCACAGCGCACCGAGCGTGGTGTTCAGCGCCATCCCCTCGAGCATGCCCCAACGCAGGGCTCGGCCCGGGATCCGGGGGTTGTACGAATCGCCCCGGCGGTCGATGTCGCATATCGAGTACGAGGCAGTCGACGATGCGATGGTCGACATGTCTGCGAACCCATCCCGGGAATCGGCGAGTGCGGTATCGAACAGCGAGACTCTCGAAGCTGCGTTCCGGATTCTGATGAGAAAGACTTCTCTTGACCAGATCGATTTGGCGGCGTTGCAGGCGGCTGGGGTACCCGACGATCTCATCGACGCCTGTCGGGCGATCACGGGCTACAGCGAAAAGCAGATTATCCACGCCCTTGCGTATCTGGTCCTGGGCGAACGAGCGGCGAAAATCCACGGGGTGGCCGTCGATGTGCTGCCCCCTGCGTTGCTGGGTGGGTTGCGGGTAGTGGTTCGGTCGTAGGCAGAGAAACCATCCCCCCGGCGACACTCGCCGGGGGGATGTTGGAGCCGAAATCTGCTGGTGTGGAGCGCACGCCGCTGGAAACAGCGGGTGAGCGTTTTTTTAGAGGGCGATGAGTGCCGTCGCGACCACGGTGAGCGCGAGGCCGACTTTCTGCAGGGTGGTGATGCGTTCGTGGTTGACGAAGCGGGCCAGGAGCACTGTGATTGCCGGGTAGAGCGACGACAGGACGCTGGCGACGTCGATGCGCCCC
This sequence comes from Chloroflexota bacterium, assembly GCA_046046485.1. Classification (GTDB taxonomy): domain Bacteria; phylum Chloroflexota; class Chloroflexia; order Chloroflexales; family Roseiflexaceae; genus UBA965. The sequence goes on from JBJOJU010000088.1 coordinate 3,404, forward strand.
ATCTGCGTGCTGAGCATGTAGGCGGCGTTGGCGGCGAGGTCGAAGGTGCCGGCCAACATCGCCAACCCGATTCCCACCGGCGTCGGGCGCTGGCCGGGGCGCAGCAGCAACCACGGGATGGTGATGACCAACGCGCCGGCGCGGATGACGACCAGCGGGGCATAGACGCCGTCGCTGCCGACGTATTTGATGAGAATCAGGAAGACCCCGATCGCCAGGCCGGCGACGATACCCTGCCAGAGCCCGCCGGTGCCGTGTACACGCCCTGCCAGCGAATTCAAGACGATGGCGACGATGCCGATGCCCATCCCGATGAGGGCGTAGCGTGTGGGCATGCCAGTGATCGAGATCCCGTAGAGCACGGGGAGGATGGCCGATACTGCGGCGGTGACCGGGGCCGTCACCGCGGTGTGACCTGCGGCGATTCCGTGGTAGAGGGCGGCGACACCGATCGCGCCGGCCATCCCCGTCACAATTGCCAACCAGATGCGGTCGCTGGCGAGGAACGGTTCGCCGGTGAGTTGGGCCAGCCCGTAGAACATCAGGGCACCGAAGATTTCGCCGATGACGAGCACTTGGACGAGGGCGATCTTGGAGCTGGCCTTGCCGCCGACGAAATCACCGATACCGAAGCCGAGCGATGCCGCCAGTGCGGTCAGG
>JBJOJU010000133.1:0-2756 GCA_046046485.1 Chloroflexota bacterium
AGCCCGCCCGACACCACGCCCGCTGCAGCGAGCTCAAGCGCCGTCGGGTATATCGGCAGCAGTGAACTGTTGATGGTGACGCCCAAGCCGGTGCTGTCGATCATCTCGAGCAGGTGGCCCACGAGCCCGAAGCCCGTGACGTCGGTCATCCCCGCAGCGTGGTGTGCCAGCGCGGTGGTGCTCGCCATGACGTTGAGCTCTTTCATTTTGGTGATGACGACGTCCAGCGCGTCTGCATCGGCCAGGTCTCGCATGGCGGCAGTGGTCACGATGCCGGAGCCGAGGGGTTTGCTGAGCAAGAGTGCATCACCCATCGCCACCCCGCGTTTGCGGGTAATTTGCTGCGGGTCGACGATCCCCGACACCGTGTAGCCGAATTTCGGCTCGCTGTCGACGATGGTGTGCCCGCCGGCCACGACCGCACCGGCCCGTCGGAACGCATCGATGCCCCCTTGGAAGATTGCACGGATTACTGCTGCGTCGAGGTCCGCCGGCATGGCGGCGATGGCGAGCGCCATCGTGGGAGTGCCGCCCATGGCATAGATATCCGACATTGCATGCACCGCGGCGATGTAGCCGAAATCGTACGGATCATCGACGATCGGTGGGAAAAAGTCGACCGTCTGCACCAGTGCTTGCGTCGGATTCAACAGCAGCACGGCAGCGTCGTCAGCCTGTTCGAGCCCCACCAACAACTGGGGGTGATGGTCGAACTGCAAGCCACTCATGACTTGTGACAGGACACCCGGTCCCATTTTTGATGCTCAGCCTGCACAGCTGGCGAGCTTCGTCAACCGGATTTCGTCGCGTGTCTGCATGGTGTTCCTTTTCCTCGCCGTATTATAGCCCATCACACAGTGGAAAAACACTGCATTGCAGTACAATGCAGGCAACACCCGAGAGTTCTCGATACCGTTGGTGCAGTGTCGCACGAGAGGAACACCCGATGCAGGCAGTCATTTCTGGCCCGGAACCCATCGCCGTCGAAGCCGGTGCGCAGGTCTTGCGTCGTGGCGGAAACGCCATCGACGCGGCAGTGACTTGTGCATTTGTGCAGGGAATCGTGAATCCGCAGATGTGTGGCATCGGCGGCTACGCCCTGGCATTGATCCAAAAACCCGGCGAACAACCGGTCTTGCTCGATGCGCCGGCACTGGCTGGCTCGCTGGTGCGCCCCGACATGTGGGTCGACGAGTTCATCCGTCTGAGTCCCGACGGCTGGGGCTACTTTTTGCGGGGCAAGGTGAACGACAAGGGCTATACCTCGATTTGCACGCCGGGCACCGTCGCAGCCCTCGACACGCTACTGCGCCGCTACGGGACACTGTCGTGGGCCGATGCCATCGCACCCGCCATCGAGACCGCCGAGCGCGGGTTCATGGTCGATTCGCATCTCGGTGCCCGCTGGAAGGGTCGCAACAAGTACCCCGAACAGGTCTCGATGCTCGAGTACATCACCAGCAATCCCGAGGCTTCGCGCATCTACCTGCGTGACGGCATGCCCTACGACGAGGGCGAGACCATCAAGAACCCCGATTATGCGCGCACACTGCGACACCTGGCTCAGCACGGCGCAGCCGATTTCTACCACGGTGCCCTCGCCAAAACGATGACCGACGACCTCGCCGCCAACGGCGCCTATGTGACCGCTGCCGACCTGCGCGACTACCAGGTCAGCGACGAGACCGTCGTGACCGGCACCTATCGCGGCTACGACATTGCGACGTCGCAGGCACCACACGGCGGCCCGACAGTCGTCGAAATCCTCAACATCCTCGAGGGCTTCGACATCGGCGCGATGCAGCACAACGGCCCCGAGTACATCTATCTGCTCGCGATGGCGATGAAAGCAGGCTTCACCGACCGCAACGCGCACCTGGGCGATCCACGCGCCGGCAACGTGCCCGTGGAGTGGATGACCTCCAAAGCGCGCGCAGCCGAGTGGCAGGCACATATCCGCGCCGAAAAACCCATCACCCCCGGCGACACGCCCACCACCGCCCCCGACACCACACATATCTCGGTGGTCGACAAGAACGGCATGGTGGTCGGGCTGACGCATTCGTTGGGGATGTCGTCGGGGGTGATTACCCCAGGCCTGGGCTTCATGTACAACAACTCGATGGTCAACTTCCACCCCTTCCCGGGGCACCGCAACTCGATTGCCCCCCGCGTGGGGCGGACGACGGGCATCGCACCCGTCATCGTGTCGAAGAACGGGCAACCGATCTTGATCGTCGGCGCCCCCGGCGCGTCGCGCATCATCACAGCGGTGTTGCAGACCATCGTGAATTTCTTGGATTTCGGGATGTCGATCAGCGACGCCATCGCCGCGCCGCGCATCGACTGCCAGGGGTCGACGATTGTCTGCCACGGGCGCATCCCCGAGTACGTCTGTGCCGAGGTACGCGCCAAACACCCGATTACCCGCCTCCCCCAGAGCCACGGCGCGATGGCGTTGGTCCACGCCGTTTCGCTGCGCGACGGGAAGCTACAGGGCGGTGCCGACCCGGGATGTTCGGGCGTCGCACTGACGGTCTAGCAGGAAAGGACGCTGCCATGTATGACTTGACCTCGGTGCGACTGCCGGTCTTGTCCGGGACTCCGCTGCGCCTGTTGCGTTGGTGCATGGAACAACCGCGCGTGCGGAATATCCTCGCACCCAGCCTCCTCACCAACGCCGGTGTCACCGCCTACCGGGCTCACCGCGAAACGGCGCCAGGCAGCGCCGAACCCGACTACACCGACTGGCAGAC
>JBJOJU010000157.1:0-2660 GCA_046046485.1 Chloroflexota bacterium
AGACACACCAACACCTTGGCCGCCCGACCACGCTGCCACACCGGTGCCAGCGCCACCCCCAACGCCGCAAACACCAGCGGTGCGCCGGTGTAGAGGTAGCGCACCTGCGCCTGGGTCATGACCTCGACCAGCCAAAACCCAGCCGTCGTCAGCGCCCACGGCAGCACGAGGCGGGGCCGACGCAGCGCGAACACGCCCACCAAGAGCACAGCCGCTGCGAGCGGAATCGGTGCGACGGCGATTTCGACCGCGACGCCCATCTGCGCCCACACATCGGGACTGACCCCACGCAGCAGCGTCCCCCGGTCTTGGCCAACACCTATCAAAAACGGCTGATAGACCGGGATGACCGTTCCCAATGCCAACACCGGCGAAATCCACCGCCGCCACCAAGCTGCGCTGAAGCGGTCAACCTGCCCCAGGCGCAGCGCGGTATACCAGACCGCCGCGATCAGCGCTTCGCCGATATGCGTCAACCCCACCACCGCCAATAACACCCCGCTGAGCCAATGGTCACGCCGGCGCGTGCTCAGTGCGGTGGCGGCGATGGCGAACGTGACCACGTGCGCCGTGATCTGCTGCATGAAGGCCCAGTAGAGCACCGTCGACGACAGGGGCACGAGCAACACCCCCAGCGCTGCAAAGAGCGCAGCCCGCGGCGTGAGTTCGGCGCGCACCAGCAGCTGATAGACCATCAGCGCGACCGACGTCTCGGCGACGACGATGATGAGGTGCATGGCGAGCGGTGCGCTGAGCAGCTGTGCCAGGGCGTCGGCGAAGCGATAGTAGAGGGGCAAGATAATCGACTGTCGCCGCCCGTATTCGTACGGATGCGCCACTAAGCTGAGAATCCCCGTGCGGAACTGCGCCAGACGGCGCAGGTGGATCTGGTAGTCGTGCCCCTCGAACCCCGGGTAGCGGATTCCCCACAGTCGGATGGCCAACACGACCCCCCAGCCGGTCGAGAGCGCCACGGGGAACCACCGCCGCAGCAGCAGACACACAGGCGGGACGAGGATTGCAATCGCTGCCAACTCGCGCATCCAGATCGCAGCAGCCCGCCGATCGAGCCAGTGCAGCAACGCGACCACGGCGAGTGCCGCCAGCAGCGCGGCGACATCTGCCGCCGGACGCATCCCCACCACCCGTGCGCCCACGACGAAGCCGATCAACAACAACAGCCCGGCCACGAAGGTCCCCGCAGCGGGAAACAGACTCACCGGTTGCTGCACCCGCACTGCCACCACGCGCACCCCCAGCATTCGGGCTTCGTTTTCGTCGGCGAAGCGGGTACTCCGCAGCACGAGCGTGTTTTCGCCCCACCACTGGGTCGTCGGCGCGAAAAAGAAGTAGTGCCGGCGCTGCGCGTGCAGCACGGTCAGCTCATTTATGTCGAGCCCGAGTGGGACCAATGGCGCAGCGACGGTCACGCCCCACAGCACATGCTGCGAAGCGGGCAAGACGAGGTTTTGGACGATGCCGGCGCCATCGGACCAGCGGTATGCCGTGCCGTCGCTGGCGGTTTCTGGCGCGTAGAAGCCTTGCAGAAATGGCTCGATGCGCCGCTCGAGCATCACGACATCGACCCTGGTGGGCTGCCAGAGCACCAAGGTCGCCCACAACCCGATGATGCCCAGCACCCAGACGATCACACGTTGTTCGCCCATCACCCGCCATGTACCGACCGTCATAGATTCCTCACGGAGTAGCCACCGCTTTGTCTGCGTAGCCGGTCATTTCGAGGTAGCCAGCCCCACCGAGTGGGGTACCGGCCTGCGTCGCTGCCACGCGCACAGCGCCCTCCCAATAGCGCACGAGCACGGGGAGTTCCTGGTCGGCCAGCACCGGGGTTACCTCGAGTTCGAGCGCCAGGGGTGCGATGGTGAGCTGCCATGCGGCGGGGTAGGCAGCGCTGGTGTGCGGGCTGATCCAGCTGCCGCGTGGTGTCCACGTGATGTCAGTCGCCGCGAGGCGCGTCTGCGTTCCATCCGCACTGCGGTGCATCCCACTGCTGTAGGGGTGGGTCGCACCTGTGGGAGTCCGCAACTGATAGAGCATCAGGTCACTGCCGTCGTCGAGGTGGAGGGCGAACCAGTCCCAGCCGACCTGGTCAGGCGCCAGCGCGCTGGTACTCCACTCGCGATCGAGCCACGACAGCCCACTGACGGCAGTCGACACCGCCCCGCTGCGGACGGTTCCGCGGGTCTGCATGCGCGGAATCGAGTAATAATACGACGCGTTGCCCAGTCCGGCAGACTTCTGCGAGAGCCCGTCGTCGCCCTGCAGGAGCACCGGCGCGGTCAGATCGAGGGTCAGATCGACGGCTGCGTCGGCAGTCGCAGCGACGATGCGCACCTGTCCATCGGCTGGGCTGACGAATTGCCAATCGTCCACCCAAACGCGCAGCGGGGCAGCCTGGGCACCCGCCAACCCCAGCGTCCCTCGCTGGAAGCGCTCAGACGCCGAAAACGTCTGTGCTCCGACGTCGGTCAGCGCGAAGTGCGCCATATACACCGCATCGGCACGCCAGGCCGATGCAGCGGTCGCAGCAGGTCGCTGGGGCATCGCCGTGCGGAAAATCGTGAATTGATAGCCGTACTCGGCTCCATTGTCGGCGCGCAGATTGCCGGTGGCATACCACCATTCGATGGCGTACTCGG
>JBJOJU010000024.1:0-4268 GCA_046046485.1 Chloroflexota bacterium
CAGATTACGCGCACCATCGCAGCCATGACCTGAACCCAGCGCCACACAAAGCCGGGTCGACACCACGCCCCGCTGCAATACCGAGGGACACCGATGACCACACATGCCCATGCAGTCGCAGCGCTCCGCGCCTTCCCCACTGCCCTCGCAGCACTCGTCGCGCCGATCGCACCTGCAGACCGTGTTGCACGCCCCATCCCAGGCGAGTGGTCGATTGCCCAGAACGTGCACCATCTCGCTGACTCACACATGCACAGTTATCTGCGCTGCCGCCGGATCGCCACCGAAGAGTTCCCCATGTTGTCGCCCTATGACCAAGACCGTTGGGCCGAGACGCCCGACGCAACGGCGGCCGACTGGGAAGGGTCGTTGACCCTGCTCCACGGCCTGCACACCCGCTGGGCAACCTTTTTCGACGGACTGAGCGACGCCCAATGGCACCGTACTGGATTCCACCCCGAAGTGGGCGAGATGTCACTCGAGTTCATCCTCGATCTGTACGTCACCCACGGAGCCGGACACCTCGACCAAATCACCCGCACCATCGCAGCCTTGCGCTGAGAAAGGAACGTTCCATGCCCGACTACGGACTCCGCGGCAAACGCGCCCTCGTCACCGGCGGCGCATCGGGGATCGGCCAAGGGATCGTCACTGCGCTCGCAGCCCACGGTGTCGACGTCGTGTTGACCTATGTGTCGTCGAGCCAAGGAGCGGTCGACACCGTCGCCGCCGCCCAGGCGCACGGCGTACGCGCAGCGGCATACCAGGCCGATCTGACCGACGAAGCGGCAGTACAGGCCGTGACCGACAGCGCAATCGCCTTCCTCGGCGGCATCGACATCCTGGTGACCAATGCCGGCGGGATTTTAGGGCGCAAACCGACCCTCGAAATCACGCGCCAGACCTGGGACGACGCGTTTGCCTTGAACGTCACCAGCACGTTTCTCTGTGTCAAAGCCGCCCTGCCCGGCATGATCGCCCAAGGCGGCGGGACGATTATTTTGATGAGTTCGCAGGCGGCTTTCGACGGTGGTGGGGTCGGCTCGACCTACTACGCTGCCACCAAAGGGGCCATTTTGACGTACAACCGCGGGCTCGCCAAAGAGCTCGCGCCGCACCACATCCGCGTGAACTGCGTCGCACCGGGATTGATCGACACGCGCTTCCACGACGTGCACACCCCGCCCGACATGCGTGCCGCCGTGCGCAGTCGCATCCCGCTCGGCCGCGAAGGTACCCCGGCCGATGTCGCCGGCGCGGTCATCTACCTGGCATCAGATATGAGTGCATACCTCACCGGCGAAGCCATCATCATCAATGGTGGGCAGGCGATGTACTAGACATTTCCACGCGTCACACCGTCAATACTCCCAGCGACGCCACCGATTCTGTCACAGCGACGAAACGGTGGCGTCGCTGCATTTTGTAAAAAAACTCTATACAACCAGGTTCGAGAGTGTTATTCTGCATCCAATCCAACCAAGAAAGTAGTCTGTTATGCAGTCGAACCTCGAACTCCGTGGTTTTTTCGCATGCCTGAGTTTGCTCTGTGTGTTGTTGGTCGTCAACGGCGCGACCACACCATTGGCAGCCACATCGGTCACCGCACGCGTGCGCACCCTCGACCAGACCCAAACCGACACCATCGCGCACCAGTACGGCACAGAGTGGCACGCCGCTGGGCCGCACGTCGTCGATTTCGGCCCGGTGACGCCCGCAGCACCGGTCGCCGGTGTCGACCAGTGGCTCGCCCAGCGCGGCCGTGCGGTCAGCCCGCGGGCGGATGTCACCGGGACCAAGAATTTCCTCGTCATGCGGGTCTACTTCCAAGACCGCGCAGCCGTTTCGTACTACGCCCGCGACGCCGCCGACGAAGCGGTCACCGGTTTGACCCGCAACGTCGAAGACGATCTGCTCAAACCGCTCGATGCGCTGTGGCAACAGACGTCGTACGGGCATATCTCGATCGGGTGGGATATCACGCCGCTCTATCAACTGCCACAGAACCGCTCGAAGTACATCACCGACTACGCCAACGGCGACCTGAGCGACGGGTGTTCGTCGTCCAGCGGCGGGACGTGTACCCGCTTAGAGTACTATGCTGCGATCCAGGATGCCGTCAATAACCTGCCGGCGGGCTACGACCTCAATGACTACGACGGCATTTTGGTGTTCATGGCCGAAACCGGCTCGGAGTTCCATCGCGGGCAAGCCAAAGTCTGTAACACCGCCTTCGACGACGAAGTACTCCCCGGCGTCCCGACCGACCACGACTACGGCTGCGTGGTCATGAGCGAAAACCCCACCGAAACCGAGGTCGAAACCTACGGGCGCATGGGGCACGAATTCGGCCATGCATTCCAGCAAAACGGCCCCGGCCACCCCAGCGACTACAACAACGACTTCGAGTTGATGGACGCCAATTATCCGGGTCAGACAGGCGCATTCGAGAAGCAGAAAACGCAAGCGTTCCCGGGTTGGCTGCCCCCAGCGCAGTACATCATCGCCGACAAAACGGTCAAATACGATTCGCTGTGTATCCGGGCGCTGGAATATGACCCTGCGACCAACGCCGTCCCCCAGGTCATCAAAGCCAAGATCACCGACAGCCTCTACTACCTGCTGTCCGTGCGCGTCCGCACCCTGGGTGACGACCTCAATCCGAGTTATCCCCCTGGTGGAATCCCCACCGAAGGCCTGCTCATCGAACGGGTCAACGAGGGTGCGATCGATTACAAAAAAAACGCCGATGGGAGTATCACCGACCAACAAATCGTGACGGTGATGGGGAAAAGCGGCAACCGCAACCAGCTCTGGCAGAAAGGCGACACCGCCGATTTTCTGGCGTCCGACGGTATTCGCTTCAGCGTCCTTCCGGTCGCTGCCAACAACCCGACCAGCGACTATTATTGTGTGCGGATCAGTTACGATGCGACCAATTCGGTCGTCCCCGATGTGGGGATGCGGCCCTGGCGCGAATCACCGGGCAACACCTACGAGACCACCGATATCTGGATCGACAGCCCGCTCAACGGCTACGGTACCTACCGCTATGGCATGTGGAACGACGTCCAGAACGTGCCCGTGCCACGGCTCAACGGCGACATCCCGGCGGTCGAGTCGGTCAATCGCCTCTACGCACGCGTCCGCAACGGCGGAACCCGGAACGCAGTCGACATCCGCGTCAAATTTCAGATCACCAACCCAGCCGGTACGGGCATCGCCGGTTCGAACGGGTGGATCGACATCGGCAGCGTCGACCAGACAACATTCCCTGCCTTGGCATCACTCGCACCCGGCGCATACACCGATGTCTACATCGAATGGACGCCGGATGTCGATTTGACCATCGAGATGATCAAATCGGGCGTGTTCGACTTCCACACCTGCGTGCGCGTGGTCATTCCGGCTGTCTTTGGCGAGAGTGTCTACGGCAACACCGACGGCGACGGCGAGCAAGAGAACATCTTTCAGTTCGAAGCGACCCCGCTGACCGGCGTGGATTTTGCCCATTCGTTCACCCTGCGCAACGACGACGTCACCCGGCCGATCACCTACGACCTCGCACTCGCGAGCGCACTCCCGCCCAACTGGACGGTCGACATCAACGACGGCGTGGGCACCGTGGTCATCCCGCCCAACGAGCTCATCACCGTCCCCGTGACCATCACCGCTGCGGGGAGTGCGGCGATCGGCAGTCGCTTCGACGTGAAAATCGCGGCCAAACACAGCATCGCGCTCGAAAACACCCTCGCTGATCCCCACGACATCGCGGCACGCTACCACGGCGGCGATATCGAATTGGGCGGTGTCGAATTTGCCGTCGATGTCCTCAAAGACACGCGTACCACCTGCCGTGCCTATGGCGCGGGAAACCGCATCGAGGTCATCGGTGCACTCGACGGCTTCGAGGGCATCCACCAAGCCGGCACGCCACTGCGCGCCTATGCCCAGGTCTACGACGCCGCGATGCAGCCGATTATCCTTGACGACCGAGCCAAGGGCGACGTCGGGGTCACCGGCGAATTCACCGCGTCGTTCAGCACGATCCGCGAAAAACAGACCGCTGGGGTGGCAGCCTATGTGCGCTGTATCTTCCCGGGCACACACCTGCTGGCGAGTAGCGCATCAGAACCAGTCGAAATCAACCGCACCAGCCCGCCGCCGCTCCCCACAGCCGTTCCCTGGCTGGGCAGCCAGTTCCATTTCAGCGGGGCGCTGAACCACTTCATCATGCCGCCGACGCTGTATAGCGACCTCATCGGCTT
>JBJOJU010000243.1:0-3096 GCA_046046485.1 Chloroflexota bacterium
GCAAGGCGTCAACACGCTGCTCGACAGCAACCCCGAAATGGGCGTGCTCGTGATTACCCACTACCAGCGCCTGCTCAACTACATCAAGCCGCACGTCGTGTCGGTCATGATGGAAGGGCGCATCGTGCGCGAAGGCGGCCCCGAACTGGCACTCGAGCTCGAAGAGCGCGGCTACGACTTCATCAGGGAGGAAGTGTTCGGCAATGGCAACTAAGCTCCCCGCCATCACTGCCCTGACCAGTGTCGACGTGCGCCACGCAGCCGAACCCACCTGGCTCCAAGACCAGCGCCAGGCGGCACTCGAGACCTTTTCGACGTCGCCGATGCCCTACTGGCGGCGCACCGACCTCGAGGCATTCGCCTTCGATGCCATGCACCTGGCCGACACATCGACTGCCTTCCGTCTCGGTGCCGACCAGCCCGAGGGCGTGTTCGTGATGCCGTTGGCCCAGGCCGTCGGTGCACACGCAGCCATCGTCCAGGCGCATCTGGGCAGCGCCGTCCCGGCGATTGCATCCAAATACGCGGCCCTCAACGCCGCCACCTGGCGCGACGGCTGGTTCGTCTATGTCCCCAAAAACACCGAAGTCGCCCTGCCGTTGCACCTCATCCAAGGGTTCGGCACCGCCGACACCCTGGTCGCCCGCAACCTGGTCGTCCTCGAACGCGGTGCCCGCTTGACCCTGGTCGAGCAGTACGCCGGCGACGGCGGCCCGCACGCCAATGTCGTCAGCGAATTGGTCTTGGGCGACGGTGCCGCACTGGCGTACACCGCCATGCAGACCTGGGCAGCCGGCGTACGGCACGTGGGTCACACCGTGGCCAAAGTGGGCAACGACGCGACCATCGAGTGGGCGGCCATCAACCTCGGTGCCGCACACCAGCATATCGAAGCCGAAACCAACCTGGCGGGCAACGGCTCGCGCGTCGATTGGATGGCCGCCACGGTCGCCAGTGACGGCCAACGCCTGCTCACTGCTCCCTGGTTGCGCCACGTCGGCCGGGCGACCGAAGCCCACATGGACTTCAAGACGGTCGTCAAGGGCACCGGCTATGCGACCTTCGACGGCATGATCAAAATCGAAGGCGGCAGCGCCGATACCATCACCCGCCTCGAAGAACACGCGTTGCACCTGTCGCCCCAGGCCCGCAGTGACTCAATCCCAGGCCTCAAAATCGACACCAACAATGTCCAGAAGGCCGGGCACGCCTCGACCAGCGGCGAAGTCGATGCCGAACAGCTCTTTTATATGCAGGCGCGTGGTATCTCGGAAGCCGACGCCGTCCATATGATCGTGATGGGTTTCTTCGAGCCGGTCCTCGACCGCATCCCGCTCGACGCACTGCGCGAACAGGTCACGGCGAGCATCGCCGCTCGGATATAGGGAACGTAGGAACCGCCATGCAGAACCCGCCTTTCGATATCGCGGCAGTCCGTCGGGACTTCCCCATTCTCCAGTTGCCGATCGAACGGCCCGTGGCGTTCCTCGACAGTGCGTCGTCTTCACAAAAACCCGAGGCGGTCATCGCCGCGATGGCACATTTCTACCGCACCACCAATGCCAATGTCCATCGCGGGGTCTACCAACTGAGCGAACAGGCGACCTATGAATTCGAACGCGCACGCGGACGGGTCGCCCTGTTCATCAATGCCCACAGCGCCCGCGAAATCGTGTTCACCCGCAATACCACCGAAGCCATCAATCTGGTGGCCCACAGCTGGGGCGGGAGTAATCTGCGCGAGGGTGATGTGATTTTGCTCAGCCAGATGGAGCACCACTCCAACATCGTGCCGTGGCAGCTGCTCGCGCAGCGCACCGGCGCCGTGTTGCGTGCGATTCCCATCGATCCGCAGGGGCGATTGGTACTCGACGACCTCGATACCCTGCTCCAGGGCGTCAAACTGGTCGCCGTCACCCAGCAGTCCAACGTGTTGGGGACCATCAATCCGGTGGCGTTTCTGGCACAGAAAGCCCATGCAGTCGGCGCGTTGATCTTGGTCGACGGCGCCCAGAGTGTCCCGCACATGCCGACGGATGTGCAGGCACTCGACATCGACTTTCTGGCGTTCAGTGGCCACAAAATGCTCGCGCCGACCGGTGTGGGTGTCTTGTGGGGTCGCAAGTCACTGCTCGACGCACTCCCGCCCTTCCTCGGTGGCGGCTCGATGATCAAGACCGTGACCATCGAAGTCAGCACCTACGCCGATGTGCCGGCGCGTTTCGAAGCAGGCACGCCGATGATCGGCGAGGCGATCGCCCTCGGGCACGCCGTCGACTATCTCAGTCGGATCGGCATGCGCAACATCGCCCACTACGAAGAGCACCTCGGTCAGTATCTGCTCGAGCGACTCGCCGAAGTGCCCGGGGTCACGGTCTACGGGCCGCCCATCGGGCCGGAACGTGCCGCGATGGCGGCGTTCACGGTCGATTGTGCCCACCCGCACGACGTCGCCCAGGTGCTCGACAGTGAAGGCATCGCGGTCCGCGCCGGCCACCACTGCACCCAGCCGCTGCACGCAGCCCTCGACATCCCGTCGACGGCACGTGCGTCGTGTTACCTGTATAACAACACCCAAGACATCGATCGTCTCGCCAGTGGCCTGCACAAGGTCATCAAGCTCTTCGCCTAGTCGGGAGGTATGCCGTGAGTGACATGTATCGTGATTTGATTCTGGAGCACCATCGCTACCCCCACAACTACGGCACGCTCGACCCGCACGATGTCTCGCAAGAGGAGCACAACCCGCTGTGCGGTGACCGCATCCGCCTCGATTTGCGCATTGTCGACGGCAAAATCGCCGAAGTGGCGTTTTCGGGGAAGGGCTGCGCGGTCAGCCAAGCATCGGCCTCTCTGCTCACCGACGAACTGGTGGGTATGGATATCGAAGCAGCGCGGAACTACCGCAAAGAAGACGTCCTCGAGCTCATCGGTCTGCCGCTGGACAAAAACCCGGTCCGGCTCAAGTGCGCACTCCTGTCGCTCAAAGCGATGAAAGTCGGTATCTACCGCTATCTGGGCCAACAGCTCGACGGCGACGAACTCGACTAGACCCGCTTTCTCCATACATATACCGTCCACACCCCTAGAAGTGAG
>JBJOJU010000252.1:0-4470 GCA_046046485.1 Chloroflexota bacterium
GTCTTGGATCGACAGCAAGCCGTAGCCCGAGGTCACCCGGGCGCCGGCGGCGTCGGGGTCGCCCGGCACGATGGCGATACGCCGTGTGCCCAAGTCGATGAAGCTCTCGAACACCTGACCCTGCAGGGCGTTCCCCAACGACAACACGGCGACCAAGGTCGACGAGCCGATGATGATGCCTAACATCGTCAGCAGCGAGCGGAACTTGTTCGCACGCAGGCTTTCGAATGCCATCCGGAGTTGTTCATTCCACATGCGCAGCCTCCAGGTGTCGCACCACCCCGTGGTCGTCGGTGGTGATGCCGTAGTACTCGTGCAGCGCATCCATGTTGATGACCCCGTCACGCAGGCTGACGATACGGTCCATCTGGCGGCCGACCTCAGCGTCGTGGGTCACCACGACGACCGTCAGGCCGCGCTCACGGTTGAGCGTGCGGAAGAGCTCCATGATTTCGTGGCCGGTCCGGCTGTCGAGCGCGCCGGTGGGCTCGTCGGCGAGCAAGAACTCGGGGTTGTTGACCAGCGAGCGCGCGATGGCGACACGCTGCTTCTGGCCGCCCGACAATTCGTTGGGGCGGTTCTGCAGGCGATTCCCCAGACCGACCGCCTCGAGCGCCGCTTTGGCACGCTCTTGGCGCTCGGCGATGGGCACGCGGGCGTAGACCATCGGCAGCTCGACATTCTGCAGCGCGGTCAGCCGCGGGAGCAGGTTGAAGTTCTGGAAGACGAAGCCGATTTTTTGATTGCGCACCGCTGCCTGGGCGTCACGGTCGAGCGAACTGACATCGATGCCGTCGAGCAGATAGCGCCCACTGGTGGGGACATCGAGCAGGCCGATGATGGTCATCAACGTACTCTTGCCGCTCCCCGACGGCCCCATGATGGCCAGCATCTCGCCCTGGTCGACGTGCATGGTCACGTGATCGAGGGCCACGACCCGATTGTCACCGCCGTCGAAGACTTTGCTGACCTGGGCAATCGAAATAACCGGTGTGCTCATTTGGTCACCGCCGCGATTTCAACGACCTCACCAGCCGTGAGCCCGTCGGTCACCTGCGTCAAACGGGTGCCGCGAATTCCCAGGGTGACCGGGCGCTCGACGCGCTTGCCGTCGACGACGACGGTCACAGCCGGTGCACCGTCAGTCTGGTGGATGGCGCTGTGGGGCACACCGATGGCACCCGTGGCCGATGCGGTGATGATCTGGGCCGAGGCGGTCATGCCGGCGCGGAAGGCGCGCTCGTCGGGAGTAACCTGGACGGTCACCGCATACGAGACCACGCCCCGGTCGCTCTGGGCTGCCGGCGACACGCGTGCCACGGTCCCCTTGAGGGCCGGTTCGCCCAGTGCGTCGACCAACACGTCGACCTGCTGGCCGACCGCGATCTGAGCCACGTCGACTTCGTCGACGGTCACATTGACTTCATACGCGCTCAGGTCGACCATGGTGACGACCGGCGCCGTCCCCACTGTTTCACCGACACGAGCCGTCACATCGGCCACTGCGCCACCGAACGGAGCGGTCAACACGGTGTCGCTGACGCGCTGATTGGCCATCTGCAGGAGTGCATTGGCCTGGGCTAGCTTGGCGGTGGCGCGGTCGACCCCAGCCCGTGCGGCGGCGACATTGGCTTCCTGGGCGGCGACGCTGGCGTCACGCTGGTTACCGATGAGGCGATTCAACGCCGCCTCGGCGGTCGCGACCGCTGCCTGGGCAGTGGCCAGATCGGCTCCTGCACCGCCTCGCAGGGCGTCGAGGTCAGCCTGAGCGCTGTTCAGTCGTGCTTCGGCGGTGGCGACCCCGGTGATTTCGTTCTGTCGGGCCACGTCGGCGTCGCGCTGAGCCTGCACCAACAGGCCTTCGGCGTTGGTCAAGGCGCGCTCGGCGGTGGTGAATGCATCGGCATAGTCACGCTTCTGCGCGTCGGTCAGATCACGGCCCGTGCGCGGGTCGGTGCCGTCGGCTTCGACATGGGCCAGGTCTTCACGGGCCGACGCATAGGCGGTCTGGGCGTCGCGCACGGCGTTGGCACGCTGGCTGACGAGCAGTTCGGCCTGGGTCTTCGCGGCCGACAGCGCCGTGCGCTGCGCAGCGAGCCCGGTCTCGGCATCGGTCACCGCGGCCTGGGCCCGGGCCAGTGCTTCGGGCTTGTTGCCGTCTTGGAGCAGGGCGAGCCGGCTCTGGGCTGCAGTCAAATTGGCGCGGGCAGCGGCGATATCGGCGGCGCCGACGCTCCCCACGGTCTGGACCAACACCGCTTCAGCCGCCGTCAACTGCGCCTTGGCAGCGGCGACATCGGCGGTCGCCTGGTCGACGCCCGCCTGGGCACTCTGTGCGCCCAGCGACAACATCGTTTGATCCAGCGTGACCAGCGCGGCACCGGCGGCGACCACGTCACCGCTGTCGACCGCCACGTCCGCCACCCGACCGCCGGTCAAGAAGCTCAGATTCGCTTCTTGTAACGGGTTCAGCGAACCCGTCGCGGTGATACTGGCCGAGATGTCGGTCGGGGCGAGCACGACCGTGGTACCCACCGTCGCTGCAGCCGATTGGCTGCGCAGGGTCGGCACGGCGATACCCACGGCAACCATGAGTACCACTGCCGCCGTGATTAGGGCAGTCTTTTTGTTGAATTGGGGGAGCCGATTGCGCATGCTCTGTGACAACGTCGCCATTCTCGGAGTCCTTTCTGGTTGTTTTTAGACGGTGTGACCCACTGCCGGCGCCGCTGTTGCGACCCCATGCAAAAACATGTCGGCGATCTGGGGGGCTCCGAATCGGAGCTGGGCCGCCATCACCTCAGGGCCTGTGAATGCTTCGACAAAAAGAAAAAAGATCATCGCCAATTCACCGGCGTCGCGCCCCGGGCAGTGCCCCTGTGCGACCGCGCGCGCCATCAGCGCGTGGATCGGCGCCACCATGGCGCCATAGAACTGCCGCCCGACCCGCTCCTGGTGCGCCGCGTCGAGATGCACGCGTAGTTCGTGCCGCATCATCCGAAAATCCTCGGCGTTGTGCGCCTGGATCGTCTCGATGACCCGCGTCAGTTGCACCGCAAACGGGAGCTCGTCAGCCGCCGTCGCTGCCACCAACTCGTCACTCATCTGCGCCAATGCCCGCTCGGCCACCGCGGCGTACAACGCCTGTTTGTCGGCGTAGTAGTAGTACAACGACGGCTTGCTGATCCCCGCCGCCTGGACGACGTCGTTGATCGACACCCCCACATACCCCCGCTCCATGAATAACCCATGGGCAGTGGTGAGGATTTTTTCGGCTGTCTGTGTACTCGTCCGTGCCATCGGGTCCCTTTCATCCGCTCGTATATACCGAACGGTAAGTACACAATACAGATTTTGCAAAGAAATTGCAAGTTTTTGCACAGATTTGCAAGATGAGAAATTGCACAGAAAAAAGCGAGGCAGCCGGAGCTGCCCCACTTTTCACCGAAAATAAACACTCACCAGGGCATATGGACGCGTCCGATGATGAATTTCAGATACCGTCCTTCGGGGAAGTGTGCCGGCACGGGATGGTCGATCGCATGCCCAGCCTCGTGCAAAAGCTGGACAGCCACCCCGGCGTCGGCAGCTGCGTGCCCGACCATCGTGCGGAAGTCTTCGGGGCCGACCTGACTGGTACAACTCGCCGTCACCAACAGCCCCTGGGGCGTCAGACAGCGCATCGCCAGTGCATTCAAGCGCGTATACGCCTGGATGGCACTGTCGCGCTGGGTGCGGGTACGGGCAAAACTGGGTGGGTCCAGCACGATGACGTCGTATTTGCGGCCGTCACCGGTCATTTTCTGGAGCAGGTCGAAGCAGTCGGTGGTGACAAACTGATGCCGTTCGGCGGGCAACCCGTTGAGCGCTATGTTGCGGTCGGCGGCTTCCGCCAGCCCGCGGCCGATGTCGGCACTGACCACTCTGCGGGCACCACCACGCAGCGCATACAGCGAAAACGCCCCCGTGTACGAGAAACAATTCAACACACTTTTGTCGGCGACCCACTGCTGCAGCGTACGGCGGTTTTCCCGATGATCGAGGAAGAGACCGGTTTTTTGGCCCACCTGCGGGTCGACCACGAAGCGCAGGCCGTCGTGTTCGGTGACGACGAGCTCGTCGGTGGGCATTTCGCCCCACAACAACGCCCGGCGCTGCTCGGCGCTGGGCTCTTCGTCACGCCCCTTGCTCCCCAACACCGCCGCCAAATCGGGCACCGTGGCGACCAACGCCGACACCAAGAGCGGGACCAGATGCGCCGGGCCACTGCCGTAGCTCTGGATGACGGCCACCGTGCCGTATAAATCGACCGTCAACCCGGGCAACCCGTCGCCCTCGCCGAAGAGCAACCGATAGGCAGTCACTCCCTGGCGGCGCAACAACGCACGCCCCTGATAGGCGGTCTGGACGCGCTGGGTCAACAGTGCCCCGTCGATACGTGCCTGGCTGCTGTAGATGCGCACCGCAATC
>JBJOJU010000030.1:0-3185 GCA_046046485.1 Chloroflexota bacterium
GCCCGCACACACACCACCGTCCCGCCGTACCACCCTCCCGGCAGCACTGGCGATCGTCGGCGCGACCTATCGCTACGCCGACGGTCGCGGCATCGCAGCATTCACGCTCGACTGCCCGCCAAGGTCGTTTACGGTCGTCACCGGCGGCGTGGGCAGCGGCAAAACGACCGCCCACCACCTCTGCGCGGGCACGCTCATGCCACAGGCAGGGAGCGTCACCTACCACGCTGCCGACGCACAGCCCCCCGTCGTCGTCGCAGTGCACCAGGTGCCCGTGCTCCTGAGTGCCACCCTGCGCGAAAACATCTGCTGGGGCGCCGATCCGGCCGCGCTCCCGCGGGTGCTGGAGCAGTGTCGCCTCACCGACGATCTCGCGACGATGGCCGACGGGCTCGACACCGTGGTCGGCCCACGGGGCGTCCGCCTCTCAGGCGGGCAACGCCAACGAATCGCCCTAGCCCGGGCACTCCTGCGCGACCCGGCACTGCTGGTGCTCGACGACTTCAGTAGCGGCCTCGATGCCCACACCGAAGCAGCGATCCTCACGGAGCTCCGGCGCAGCGGCAGCACCATCGTCGCAGCGAGTACGCGGCCGGCGGTGCTGGCGGCAGCCGACCAGGTCGTCCTCATTGACGACGGCCGGGTGGTCGCGCGCGGTACCCTGACAGACCTCATCGCGACGCAGCCCCTGATGGCAGCACTGTGGCAGCAGACGGCTGCCCACCCGACAGAGAAAGGCGACGAACTATGAACCGAGTCGTGCTCGTCACCGGCGCAGGCGCCGGGATCGGCCGGGCAACAGCCCTGTTATTCGCAGCGAGCGGCGATGTAGTCGTCTGTGCCGACATCGATGTCGCAGCAGCAGCCGCGACCGTCGCTGCCACAACCAACCCGGCAGCACACCTCGCAATCGCGTGTGACGTGGGCGACCCTGCCGCGGTCGCCGCCATGATGGCGGCCGTACAAGCACGGTATGACCGGGTCGACGTCTTGGTCAACAACGCCGGCATCCTCATCAGCAAACCGCTCCACACGACCACGTGGGCCGAGTGGCAGCGCATCCAAAACACCAACATCGGCAGCGTCTACCTCTGCTCCGCCGCCGTGATCCCAGGGATGCTGGCACGAGGCACCGGCGCGATTATCAACCTGGCGTCGCCGCATTCGTTCGCCACCACCACCAACATCGCCGCCTACGCAGCCTCGAAAGGGGCTGTGGTGTCGCTCACCCGTCAGATGGCGATGGACTACGGCCGGCTGGGCATCCGTACCAACTGCGTCATCCCGGGTGCCATCGACACCGCCATGCTGCGCAGCGACATCGCCCACGGCGACGGCGTCGAAGCATCGTTGGCAGGCTGGGCACGGGTCCAACCCATCGGTCGCGTCGGCCAACCCGACGACATCGCTCGGGTCATCGTCTGGCTGGCCAGCCCCGACGCCGCCTTCGTCCTCGGTGCCGCGATCCACGCCGACGGCGGCATGCTGGCACAACTCACGCCGCCCACCGAATAATTCGTCGACGCAGACTGCGCACACGTGTGCGCAAGCGACAGAACGCGCCGTACACGCACCAGCAGCAAGGAAAACGGCCCGGGCTACGCCGGGCCGCCCTGCTCTCCTTTCGTCACATGCGGCAGCGCCGCACAGTGACGGAGCGCCCATACGGGCACCCGTGCGCGTCACAATCCCGGCGCAGCAGGGTTATGCACTGCGCATCGCGAGATGATACGTCCGATATGCAAAGCCCCACGTCAGCCCCCGTATGGGGGCATGCCGTGGGGCTTTGGTTTCCCGTGGGGCTTTGAGGGGTCAACCCGCGTGCGCACACGTGTGCGCACGCGGGTTATGCGGTGTTACGCACCCATCACGGGCAGATCAGACACGGGGTCCGTGTCCGCGTGGGGGTCAACGACCGGGTCACCGTCGGTGTCTTGGAACGGGTCAAAGTAATCGTCGGTGTCCGGCTTGCGGTAAAGGTCGCCGTGTTTGTCCGCGTCGACAATGCGGTCTTGGTGACGCGCGGGGTGCTCGACGCGAGCGTTTTGTTGTAGGTAATCGGCACGACGACCCGGCCCTCGGTCACCGACATCAGCAGCAGCCGTGCTGCGCCGTGCGCGTGCCGAGGGAGGTTCACCGTCAGCGACGTGTCTGTCGCCGAGAACGGCAGTGGGCTGCCGACCCGATCGAGGTAGACCCGCGTCACACCCGTGAGCGCTTCGCCTGACAACGTCAGGTCACCTCCCGATGTGGGCAGCGCCGCACCGATCGTCGTGACCAACGGCTCGTTGTTGAGGGCAATGGCGATCGAGTCGCCTGCTGCCACCGCGAATGCGTTCTGCACCGCTGCGGGGACGTTCTTCTGCCGGTAGGTATTTTCGGGGTAGCCATACGCCACCACCGTGCCGTCGTCACGCAACACCAACCCGACCGACAGTCCCACACTCACCGCCACCGCATTGGTGACGCTGAACGCAGCGCCCCCCATGCCTGCAGTAAAATACGGGCTCGAGCCCCAGCCAACCACAGTGCCGTCGCCCTTAATGGCAATCCCCGAAAAGCCCCAGGCGGCAAAATCGACGACGTCGGTCAAGCCGTTCAGGGTCGCGATACTCGCTGCATCCGGCGCAGCGCCCCAGTAACTCATCGTGCCGTCGTTTTTGAGTGCGTACATGGTGCGTGCACCGGCGCCGATACGGACGGCATTGGTGACACCCGCAGTGGCAGCGACGGTCGACACAAGTACCGGTGCTGCACCATCAGCGAGCGTGATTGAGCCCCAGGCATACACGGTGCCGTCGTCACGCAGAATCATCGTGTAGCCTTGCCCTGCGGCGACGTCGACCACGCAGCCGCAGGTCGCCTCAGCAGGGAGCGAGATTTGTTTGTAATAGTTGTCGCCGAACCCACTGACACTCCCGTCGGCACGCAGAAACACCACGTGGTAGTTCCCTACCGCCGTCTTGACGACGTCGTAGTTCTGCGCAGAAATGCTGGCGAAAGCGATATAGGGCCGTGCCGCAGGGGCCGGGAGCATCGGAATCGCACTCCCGATCTGGGTCATTACCCCGTCTGCGCGCAGTGCGACTGCGCCGTTACCCCACGCACTGACGGCGATCAAACTCGCATCGGCGATCGTCGGGTAGGTCGCGCAGCCCGGGCATGGGCGCCCCCACACCGCTGCC
>JBJOJU010000345.1:0-2844 GCA_046046485.1 Chloroflexota bacterium
ACGTGACGGCGGCACACAGACGCTCCTGATCACCCCTGGGCCGTGGTCGTACGGAGAAGCCTCGAGCACAGCGGGGTTCGGTTTCGGGTATTCGACCAACGTCGAGATCCGCCCGGCGTCAGTGTGGGATGCGGTCAGCCACGGCGCCACGACAACCTACAGCATCGCCCGTTCGATGGTCAGTGGCCTGGCGACGTGGGTGACTGGTCTATTGGGTATCTCGCCCGCGGTCGATAACGGCGGCATGACCGGCATCGTGGGGATGGCTCGTGGCACCGGCGAGATCATCGAGCGCGAAGGCTGGCTGGGCTACTTCAACTGGATGGCGATTATCAGTCTCAATCTGGCAGTCTTCAATCTGCTGCCGATTCCAGCACTCGACGGCAGCCACATTCTGTTTGCCGTCATCGAGTGGGTACGCCGCAAACGCATCCCCCTCGAGTACGAGTCGCGGGTGCACCTCGCCGGGTTTGCCTTGTTGATGCTGCTGATGGTCGTCGTCACGATCAGCGACGTGCGCGGCTGGCTCAGCGGCACATCGGTCTTCGGCAACTAGAAGGGGGAGCCATGGACACCATACTCAATCGCCTACCCGCAGTCGATCTGACCACGCTCGACCCCGACGCGCAGCGCCGGACCGTCGCGCAGGCCATCGAAGCCCATCTCCTCGGAGGGGTCACCCTGCCTACATTGGCGCAGTGGGCGCTGCGAGCGTTCCACGCACGCGAGGTCGCTGCCGACGAAGCTGACGACGCCGACGCCGATGATGCAGACTTGGCTGCGGACGACGCGGTCGCCGAAGCCCTCGACATCCTGATGTTCGCCGACGACGCGGCATTTGCACCGCCCCGCGACGAATTAGCCGCACTGGCCCGTCAGCTCCGAGCCTGACCAACGCCTGCCGAGCCCCCTACACGTGCGTGTGGGGGGCTTTGTCTACCCGTTTTCGCTCACCACGACCCGGTGAGTGCATATAAAACGGGATGGATTCCAGTTTGCGGTACCTCCTACGCGGAGCTCCAGACGTCGCACTGTTTCTGGTGAAAAGCGCTCACGCACGCGGTGCGCGAGCGCATTCTCTCGCGGGAGTTTGGCGCTGAGTGTTCGTTCTGTGCGTCGAAAACGGGTTTTCTGTCGGTGCCGCAGTGTCGCCGTGGCTCGCAATTACCCATTCAATCTGGAGAATCGCGCGTTTTCGGAGAAACAGACGCCCCGCACGGGATGCGGGGCGTCGGGATGCAGACTCTGTACGACGACGCAGCGTGCGTCGTCAGACGACTGTGGTCATTCGGCGCTGATGGCGGGTCGTTCGAACGTCTTGTTGTAGTCGTTGCCCCATGCTGCCGAAAGCGGCGCGCCTTCGACCAAAATCTGGACATTTTTGATGGTGCCGATGCCGGCCAGTGTGCGTGCGACCGTCCGCACAGCGGCGTTTTTGTCGGTGGCGGCAGCGAACGGCTGGGTGAAGTCGACCGTCAGCGTGCCGTTTTCAATGCGGATCCCGCGCAGCTGCGTCCCATCAGGGATAACACGCTGCAGCGCTTGGGCGTACTGTCCAGGGCCTTCCAGCAGCGCCCGTGCCGATGCTTCAGCGACGTCAGCAGTCTTGGCGACCAACTTGGTCAACGGGATGTCGTGTTTGCCGTCTGCGGCGACGAACCAAAGTGTCACCGCCGTGCTACTGCCGATGGTCAGATTGGCCGGGTTCCACAGGTTGACCGTCGCACTACGGACGTACGGGATGCCGTTTTCGGCTGGCAGTTCGGTGCCGTTGACGAGGAATTTGACCTTGTTGATGCTGTCGAATTGATACAGCGTCTGCGCAAGGGCGACGAACCCACGGACATCCCCCGGCCCGGTCGGGCGTTTGTTGAAATCGAGGACCGCAGTGCCGTCGACAATCGCAATCGAGTTCAGGGCGGCATCGGGCAGCAGGATGCGGGTGAGCCCGTTGCGGGGGTCACTGAACAGAGCGGCGATGGCAGCGGTGGCGACTTTCTTCCCGCTCACTGGGATCGTCCGCGCCACGGGCACGATGAGTTGCCCGGTCGCATCGCCGAAGTAGAGGCGGACCAGCATGTCTTTGACGTCGGGGGTCGCACTGGCAGCGGCGCTTTCAGCGGTCGGGCTGACAGCAGCGGTCGCCTGTGTCGCCCTGGGGGCGATCGTCGGGCTGGCTGCGGGCGGAATGACCACGGCGGCAGCCGTCTCGGTGGGCGCTGCGGGGGCAGCGGTGGGGGTGTCATTGACCGGGGGGACGACGGCCGCGAGTGTGGGCACCGCGGTCGGGAGCGGCTCGAACGGCA
Source organism: Chloroflexota bacterium (assembly GCA_046046485.1). Classification (GTDB taxonomy): domain Bacteria; phylum Chloroflexota; class Chloroflexia; order Chloroflexales; family Roseiflexaceae; genus UBA965. The sequence continues at coordinate 2,307 of JBJOJU010000345.1, forward strand.
CCTGGGTAGCGGCGGAGTCTGTGGGTTCACTGGCGACACCGCTGCCCAAGAGCGTGCCGGCGTACAGGTAGACGACGACACCGACAGCGATTAACCCGATGAGAAGGCCATAGACCGAAGCCGGGATTCCACCGCCGCTCCGATACACCGGTGCAGCGGCGCGGCGCTGCCGTGGCGGTTGGTTCCACTCTTCGTCATACGACTCGGCAGCGGGAGCATAGGCATCGACCGGTGGCGCAACCGGGGCTGCGGTGCGCGGTCGTGTGGCGGGGCGGCGCGGCGCCCCCCCGTTGTTGTGCTGTGCCAGACTTCCCATGTATAATGGGCACTGGGTATGGAACTGTGTAAGGCAATAGCTCGCCTGATCAACAGGGATATCCATCGCGTCGCCGCTGATGTAACACCGGTGTTCCGCCGTAGGGGTTGAGAATCGTATCGCACGATTCTGCTTTAATCCGATGTACGGACAATGCGTCGCGACTTCCGACATGGGGTACTCCTGTCGTGAAATGCATCCCAAACATTGGTACTATACTCT
>JBJOJU010000349.1:0-6355 GCA_046046485.1 Chloroflexota bacterium
GCGTGGCCCGGGGCGCCGGCAAGATGGTCGAAAACATCCATAATCCGATCTACCGCGATATCTTGACCGCGACGCAGCGCACGCGCCGTATCAAGTACTAACGAGTTTCTCCAGACGAGGCGGGCTGCGGCGTATGCGTGATCGGTCGTCGATACGTTCGAGAAGCGGTGGGCGGGGCAATGGCCTGATAGTCGCCGTGCTGTTGTTCTTGGCCGTGTTGTTCTTTTTGTTGGATTACCAAGGCGTCCTGACCCCCATCCGTGCGGCAGTCGCGAGCTATCTGGCTCCCACCATGGGCACGACGCGCAGCTCGGTGGCGCGGTTTTTCGACGTGTTCAACGGCTCGCTCGATGTCCAGCGCATCACGGCCGAGCGCGATGCCCTCGCCAAAGAAAACAGTGACCTCAAAGGGCAGATTATCCGCATCCCCCAACTCGAGCTCGAGAATCTGCGATTGCGAGAGCAGCTGCGCATCGAATCCGAACGGCCCTGGCGGTTGGTGGGCACCGACATCAGCGTGCAGTCGATCGCCGAAGGGCGACGGCAGGCGATCGTGGGTGTGGGCAGCGAACAGGGTATCGCCGTGGGCATGGCGGTGATTTCGCGCTACCAGAGCAGCCCGCCGGCGTTGGTCGGTGTGGTCGATCAGGTCGGCCCCAACAGCGCCAATATTCTCTTGATCACCGACTATAGCAGCCTGGTCAGCGTGCAGGTCTATCACGGCGACACGGTCATCCGCGGGGTCATCCGTGGGCTGATGGACCGCAATGCGATGCTGCACATGAGCGAAATCGAACGTGAGGGCAACATCGCGGCGGGCGACAGTGTCGTTTCGGCGGGGTTGACCCGTATGTTCGGCCCGTCGTTGCCCAATTCGGCGATCCCGGCCGATATCCCCATCGGCATCGTGAAGTCGGTCGGCCTCGAAGGGCGCAACAAGGTCGCCGAGATCCAACCCTATATCGACCCACAACTCGTACGGTACGTATGGATCATACAAAGCGACGTAAAGTAGAAGAAATCCTCTGGCTCGAGGTCCGCACGCTGCTCTTCGTCGCAGTGTTTGTGATAGCCCAGCGCATGTTCCTGCCCACGGTCTTCAACGTGGCGGTCAACATGTCGCTGCTGTTCGTCGTGATCCAGGTCATCATCGAGCCGATCACGGTCGTGGCACGCTGGGCGTTCTACGCCGGCATGGTACTCGATGTCGTGAGTGGCACGTGGTTCGGCTGGCATGCGTTGTTGCTCTTGTTTGCCATGCTGGCCGTCTATGCGGTGTTGGCCCGTATCACCAGCGAAAACTGGTTGTTACCCATCGCGGCAGTGATGCTGGGCGGGTTCACCTATCACGCGTTCCACATTTTGTTCATGTATGGTCTGGTCGATGGGTTTGATTTGACCAAATACCTGGTGGTGGTCTTTGTCCCCGAGTTGGCGGTTATCTTGATCCCAGCGCTGCCGGTTTTTCTGTTGCTGCGTTCGTGGCGCGGAATCCGGCGGGGTGAAGTCCCCATCGACGTCTACTGAGGCACCCAGCCATGCGGACTTTTCTCCCCAAACTCGTCGTCTTCATCGTCTTCAGCGTCTTGATTGGGCGACTGTATCAATTGCAGATGGTACAGACCGAAGCCGATCGTCACACCTATTCGACCTCGGTCAATACGACGCGCTATGTGCCCATCCGGCCCATCCGCGGCGAGATTTTCGCGTCGGACGGCAAGACGCTGTTGGCCGAGAGTATGCCCATCTACACCGTCGCCATCCGCGTCAGCGACTTGCCCCCCGAAGAATCACCCGAGCGCGCCCGGGTCTTTGCGCAACTGAGCCAGGTGCTCGGATTAACCAATACGCTGACGATTTCGCCGGCGATCGTGCTCGACAACGACAAAGTCCTGCGGGACACCCTGCGCACCGAGCTCCCCGCCGTGGATCTGCGCGGCTTCACCCGGACCGAAGAGACCCTGCCGGTGCGCATCCCTATCGATGCCGATCATCTCTTCGGTGCGACCCAGATCGTCGAGCGCCATGCCCCGCTGGCCCGCTTTATCCCCCGTTGGAACAGCCCGATCCAGAGCGATGACGCTGCCTTGTTGCGCGACGTGGACAGTGCGCTCGCCGACCTCAGTAGCTCACTGGGGATCACCGGGACGTTGGTGATTTCGCCGGCCAATCAGATCAACGCTCGCCCCGAACTGCGCACCGATCTCGTCCGCGTCTTCGGCGAAGAGATTTTGCCGGGGGTCGAGACCGTGCAGACCCACAACTGGCTCACGGGCGCTGTGCCCCCGATGGCGACGGTCGACGCACTGCGCATCAGCCAGCTTTTCACCCGCACCCTGACGCTCGAAAACCCGGTCGAAGTGCTGGTGCGCACCAGCGACACCCCACGCTATCAGACCATCGCGGTCAAACGTGATATCCCGCGGACCATCGCGATGGTGCTCAAAGAAAACGCAGCCAATTTGCCCGGTGTCGTCATCGAACAAGACTATCGGCGGCGCTACCCGCTGAGTGACGATATCCAGTCGTTGTCGCATATCTTGGGTTATATCGGCCGCGTCGGCTCGTGCGAATTGGTACGCCAGAACCCAGCACGGTCGTGGGTCGTCGGATTGCTCGATTCAATAGGGCACGCGGTCGAGTGCGGCATCATGCAGAAAAAAATCAATCCCTACGAGCTGGGGATTCCCCGTTATCTCAACGACGACCGCATCGGCAAGAGCGGCATCGAGTCGAGCTACGAAGAAGAGATGCGCGGCCAGATGGGCATCGAAGCGGTCGTCGTTGATACGATGGGCCGCCCCGTGCGGGCAGCCCAGGTCGTCCAACCGACCCGCGACGGCGAGAGTGTGGTGCTCACCATCGACATCGAGCTCCAGCGGAAAGTCGAGCTCATCCTGCGCAATTGGATCCGCGAGGCCGAGTTGCGGCGGGTCAACATGCCCGAGCAATTCGCCTACAAACGCAACTATTTGCCCATGCAGAGCGGTGCTGCCGCCGTCATCGAGGTGAAAACCGGGCGAATCTTGGCGATGGCCAGTTGGCCGTCGTACAACAACAACATCTGGGTCGACCCGACCCGGGCCGACGAGCTCGCCGATCTGCTCAACCCGCCGCCCGCGCAGAAAGCCGAAAACCAGCGTCTTGCACCGCTGACCAACCGCGTCATTTCGGGGCAGTACCCGCCGGGGTCGACGCTGAAGCAGTTCGACGCTGTCGTGGCCCTCCAAGAGGGCGTCATCACCGCCAATACGCGCATCCGTGACCCGGGTTCGTTGATCCTGAAAGACCAGTACGTCGAAGATCGCTTCTATCGGTTCGTCAATTCGACCCCGCGCGACAACGGGTGGCTCGATGTGACCGAGGCCCTGATGCGCTCCTCGAACATCTTTTTCATGAGTATCGCCGGCGGCAACAAAGAGGGCGTGGTCAACCTGCAACCCAACGAGCAGAGCATCCCCCAGGGGCTGCAGATCAATCGTCTCGCGGCGGGGTTGTCGGAATTCGGCTTCGGTGCGTTGACCGGCATCAAACTCTACGGCGAACAACCCGGCCGCGTCCCCACACCGGGATGGAAGCAGCAGGTGCTGCGTGCAGCCTGGACGACCGGTGACACCTACAACGCCGCCATCGGCCAGGGTAATCTCGAAGCGACGCCGCTGCAGCTCTTGGTGGCAGGGGCCGCCGTGGCAAACTCGGGCACCGTCTATCGACCCCAAATCGTGCGGGCAATAATCGGCTCCGATGGCCAAACGGTGACCGAGGTCGCCCCCGAGGTCGTGCGCACGCTCGGCTTCGACCCCCAGTACTACGAAGTATCGCGGCAGGGAATGCGGCGGTCGGTGGTCGAAGGGGTCAATGTGGCCGCCCGCATCGAGTGTTCGGGGTTGTCGATCGCCGGCAAAACGGGTACTGCCGAGTTCGGCCCCGAGTTGACGGTGAAAAACCCACACGCCGCCGGGACGACCGTCGTGCGCCAGAGCCACTCGTGGTTCTTGGGGTTTGCTCCGTACGAAGATCCCCAGATCGAAGTCGTGTTTCTCAGCGAGGGCAGCGGTGACATGAACGACGGTTCGTCGACCATCGCGGTGCCGGCGGCGACCCAGATCATGCAGGCTTACTTCGGCGTCAAGCCGCCGGTGCCGTTGCCGGCGCAGTGCCAGCAGGGCATGCCGCCGCTGCCCAGCGACATGGGCCAAGAGGTCATCGATCCCTTGATTTTGGCGGAACAACGCGGTTCGTAATCGGCTGTGGCGCTCAGCGCTTGAACATCCGGTCGACAATCGCCTTCAGCGACGACTCCGCCCACGGGGTCGTCGCGGTGTGTCGGGCGACCGTTTCCCGCAGGGCAGCGGGGATTTCGGTGGGCGACACCACCGGTTTGGGTTTCAGGGTCCGCAGTGTCCCGCTGTCGGGTGGTATGACATCCCAGCGCACCGGCCGCGCGATTGTCGGGGCTTCCCAGCCGTAGTGCTGGGCGAGGCGCGCCATCACTGCGGCGGCCGAGTGCGCCAGCGTGTGCTGGTTTTCGACGTATACACGGGCGTTGTGGCCGATTTGGGCGCCGAACTCGGGGTGCTCGCGCAGCAGAAAGGCACACGCGACCAGCAGGTCGACCTCGCTGCTGTCGAGGGGGATGTGCATGGCACAGTCGGTGGGGATTTCGAGGAACGACCCGCTCGCACTGATCGCGGTTGGTTTGCCCGCTGCCAACAACCGCAGCAGACTCGCCGAGGTCTCGCCGGCGGTGGGGTGGCGCAGGTTGATGCACATGTCGGCAGCGGCTACGTAGGCATTGAAATCGGCTGCGTCGACATAGCCGGTCACGTGGACACAGTCGTGGGTCCCGGTGCGCCGCACCAACGCCGCCAGGGCAAAATTGGGCGACACACTCCCCACGATGACATAGTGTGCATTGATCCCGGCGCGGCGCAGCGTCTTGATCGCGCGCAGCACCTGCTCGACCCGTTTGTATGGGTTGACGTGGCCGAACGACGCGACGATGAACGGGTCTGGGCCGAAGTCGAACTGCGCGCGCAGTGGTCGGGCATCCTGCGGCGGCAACACGGGCACCCCCATCGGGACCACACCCGTTGCGAGCTGCGGGTCGATCGTTTTCACCGCGTCGGCGACGTACTGACTGTGGCTGATGACGAGATCGGTCTGGGCGATGACCGGTTGGCAGAGCGGCATCGTAAAGACCGCGTCGTCGAAAATACCCTGCAACATGCGGTCGGCGACGGTCGCGCCGGCGGCGCCGTAGTGTTCAGCGGCACTGCGCCGGTACGCGTCGATATCGCGCCGGTGGACGGCGTGATACTGGAGCATGAAGTGATGCAACACGAGATCGTGCAGCACGACGACGCCGCGCGTCTGCTGGAGCGCGTCATAGATGCCGAAGTGCGCCGGGCTGTTGCCCATGTGATAGAGGACGGCGTCGTATGGCTGGGTGCGGTGATCGGTTGACAGGCTCGAGAGCGGGCGAATGGTCAGCTGGGCTGCGAGGTGCGGGTTGGTGGGGGTCAATCCGTCGTCGACGTAGAGCGTCACGTCGGCGTATTGCGCCAGGTAGGGGAGGAGTTCCTCGGAGTAATCCGAGATCCCCGAATGTACCGGATTGACCGGACTGCAATACGCGAGTCGCCGCATGAAAACCTCCACCCAGATGATTCTGATGCGCATCGCATCGGTGGTATTATCCCATACAAAGCCACAAACCGACGCCGGTGTGCTACAATTCGAAACGATATCAGTGCGAGGTCGTATGGAAGCGGTATTGGCTCTGTTACGCTATCTCTTCGTCGGCACGGTCACCGTCGGTGGCGCGTATATTGTTTTTCTGCTGGTACGGCTCGCGCGTGAGAAAGCCGCTGTCGTGGCACCCAAGGAAGACGTATGACCATCCGGTTGTTCCATTGTTCTGACGTCCACGCCGGCCCGCCCTTCGACGAACACGTCGCTGAGCGGGTATTGGAAGAAGCACATGCCTACAAACCCGATGTGTTCGTGGTTTCGGGCGATTTTGTGCAACGTGCCGACATCCCTGCCCAGTGGGCAACGATCACTGCCTGGTTGCAGCGTGCACCGCAGCCACAGTTCACGGTGCCGGGCAACCACGACGTGCCGCTGTTCCACGTCATGCACCGTTTTTTCAAGCCCAATCATTTCTATCATCAACACATCAATCGCGATGTGGCACCGGTGCTGCACCTCGAGGGCGTCAGCCTCATCGGGGCCAATAGTTCGCATGGTTGGACCATCGACGGAGGGCATCTCACTGCGGCCGAACGCGCCGAATTCGTCGCCAAGGCCCACAGCTGCCCGCCGGGCAATCGGCGGGTCATGGTGATGCACC
>JBJOJU010000004.1:0-6097 GCA_046046485.1 Chloroflexota bacterium
GCTCGACGGTGTCGGGCATTCGGTCCAAGACGAGGCAGCCGCGGCACTGCATCAGGCGATGCGGCGGTTTCTGCGCATCGCCTGAGTTGCACCGGCTCAGCGCGCAGCGGCGAGGGTCGCCGTGATTTGTTCGATGTGTTTGCGGGTGTGGCGGGAGTAGATGCGCAGCGTGTCGTCGATCGAAAACTCACCCCACGACGCGATTCCGGTGCGGGCATAGTCTGCGTCGCTCAGTGATTCGAACAACCGCACCCAGCGTGCTTGGAGTGCGTCGAACAACACCAGTGACACCTCGAGATCGGCCGACACGGCGTCACGGAGCCGAGCGATTCCGTCGACGTCGTAGTCGCGCCACGTCGGGCGCTCTTCACTCAACGCGATGAGACAATTGTTGAGGGCGAAAGCGTGTGAATCGGGCATGTGGTGGACGTTCTGCGCCACCGTCCACTCACCGGCGACGTAGTGTATCGTCAACTGGGCGGGCGTCAAGCCGGTGACTGCCGCGCGGAGTTCTGCGGCGGCGGTGCGCATGAAATCGAGCGAAACGGCACGTTCTGCGGGGGTCTGCATCGGTTACTCCTGCGCTGCGGTGAGGGTCGCGGTGATCTGGGTGATATGGGCTGCGGGATGATGGGCGAATATCTCGAGCAACGCGGCAATGGTACGTTCCCCGCGCGTATCGACAGACGTGCGTGCGAGCTGCGCTTCGGTCAACTGCTCGATGAGCAACGCGAGCCGGGCTTGTACCGCGGCAAACTGCTGCAACGACACCGAGAAATCTGCCGATTGGGCATCGGGGAGCACTGCAAACGCATCAGCCTGGTAACTTTTGAGCTGTGGGCGCTCTTCGGTCAGCGCGAGTCGCAGATCGGTGACGAAGCGGGTGTGCGAATCGGCGAGATGGTGCACATTCTGGGCGACCGTCCACTCACCGGGGATGAAAGCGGTCGTCCGCTGGCGTACGCTGAGCGAATCGACAGCTGCCGCCACGCGTGCCGGTGCGGCGCGGAACGTGGCGGCGTAGGCAGCGACGGTAGGTGCAGCCGTCATCGGTTCACTTCCCCGCTGCCAATGTGTCGGCAATCTGCTTGACGTGGGAACGGGCGTGGCCGGCGTAGATCTGCAGCAGCTCGTCGACCGAGCGCTCGCCCCGGGCGCCGATACCCACACGGGCATATTGTGCGTCGCTCAGTGACTCATACAAACGGATGATGCGGTTTTGCATCGTACGGAAGAGAATGAGCGAGTCTGTCAGATCGGTAGCTTGTGCGTCGGGGAGCAATGCGATGGCATCGGGGCTGTACCCCTTCCAGGTGGGGCGGTCTTCGGTCAATGCAAGCCGGACATTATTCCACATGAACGAATGCGAATCCGGCATGTGGTGCACATTCTGAGCCACGGTCCATTCGGTGGCTATGTAGCGCGCGGTCAACTGCTGCGCGGAGAGTCCTTCGACCGCCGCAGCGATATCATCGGCGGCACTGCGCATCAACACCAACGCAGCCTGTCGTTCGGCGTGGGTAGCCATGGTATACCTCGGTAGGGGTGAATCGAAACCATCATACCAGAGCAGCAGTGGGCGAGTTTGTGATAGTCGGCACGAAGCCGGGCTATCGGGTATGATGGAAGCGAATCGTTCGTGAGGAGTACGCGATGCGGACCGTACACAACTTCAATGCTGGCCCAGCCGTGTTACCTGCCGAAGTCGTCCGTCAGATCAGAGACGACCTGCCCGATTACGCAGGTACCGGGATATCGATACTCGAAGCAAGTCACCGCACCAAAGAATACGAGAGCATCAATCAACGTGCAGCAGAGCGTCTGAAACGCATTCTGGGGCTGGACGATGCCTACGAGGTCCTCTTTGTCCAGGGCGGCGCCAGCATGCAATTCGCCATGCTGCCGATGAACGTTTTGACCCCTACAAACAGCGGTGCCTATGTCATCAGCGGTGTCTGGGCCGAAAAAGCCTACGAAGAAGCGGTGCGGATCGGCAACGCACACATCGTCGCGACGACGAAGTCCGATGCATTTCGCCAGGTGCCGGTGGTGCACGCAGACGATATCCCATCAGATGCAACCTACCTGCATATCTGCACCAACAACACCATCTATGGCACCCAATGCCATCAGCTGCCGTCGGTTGCCGTGCCACTCGTGCTCGACATGAGCTCCGATATCGCGTCGCGCCGGGTCGACACGAGCGGTGTGGGGATGATCTACGCCGGAGCGCAGAAAAACATCGGCGTCGCTGGGGTCACTGCGGTCGCGCTGCACCGGGATTTCGCTGCGCAGATGCATACAAACGCCCCGACGATGCTGCAGTACGCCACCCACCGAGCTGCCAAATCGCTCTACAACACCCCGCCGGTGTTCAGTGTCTACGCGCTCGAACTGGTGTTGGCGTGGATCGAAGCCCAGGGGATCGATCAGGTCGCCGCGACCAACACCGCCAAGGCGCAGGCCATCTACGACGTGATTGACCAATCGGGTGGCTTCTACCGCGGGCACAGCGCGGTCGAGAGCCGTTCGCAGATGAATATCACCTTCCGTCTGCCGGACGAAGCGCTGGAAAAGTCGTTCTTGGCAGCGGCGACTGCCGCCGGCATGATCGGACTCGCTGGACATCGCAGCGTCGGTGGCTTGCGGGCATCGCTCTACAACGCGCTTCCGCTTGCATCGGCGCAGGCACTGGCCGGACTGATGCGCGAATTTCAACGGACCCACGGCTAAATTGGAGAGTCAGATGGAAACCACACGCGAGCGGCTCGCTTTTCTGGGTATGGAATGGTCACTCATCGCCGGTTGGCTGGCGACGATTCTGCTCGTCTGGATGCAGCACATGGTCTGGCCGCTGCTCAATTTTTTCGACCTCAAAGACTCCTTTGACCTCGTGTTCGTGTCGCTGACCTTCATATTCATGATTCTGGCGGGTGTTGCATTGACCGCCACCGGGTTCTGGTTGCGCGCCAAACCGCGTGCGCAGACCTACCAGCAGCGGTGGCTCCACGGCTGGGTCTGGTGCCTCGGCACTGCTGCAGTCGGTTTGGTATTGATCTATGCTTCGGGCGGCGTGTTTGCATTGTAAGTAGATGAGGGGCGACCGATGACCACACGGCAACGCATCATGTTGATCGACGGGCACGCGCTCGCGTTTCGCGCGTTCTATGCGCTCGCCGACAAAGGCTTGCGCACGTCGGGCGGCGAACCAACGTACGCCGTGTTCGGCTTCGCCTCGATCATGCTCAATGCGATCCGCGAGCACCAACCGAGTCACCTCGCTGTGTCCTTCGACATCGGCCGCACCTTCCGCGATGACCTCTACGACCAGTACAAAGCGGGCCGAGGCGAGACGCCCGTCGAGTTCCCGCCACAACTCGAACGCATCAAAGAGATGATGCACGCCTTCAACATTCCTATCTACGTCGCCGAGGGTTTCGAAGCCGACGACGTCCTGGGGACACTGGCACGCCAAGCAGCAGCAGCCGGCGTCGAAACACTGATCCTGACCGGTGACAGCGACACGCTGCAGCTCGTCGACGCCCAGACGCACGTGTTGTTGGCCAATCCATTCGGCCAAAAAATGACGTCGATCGAATACGACTACGACAAAGTCGTCGAGCGCTACGAGGGACTCAGACCGCAGCAACTCGCCGATCTGCGTGGGTTGAAAGGCGACACGTCCGACAACATCCCCGGGGTCAAGGGAATCGGCGAGAAAGGTGCCATCGCGCTACTCAATCAGTTCGGGACGGTCGATGCCCTGTTCGAGAACATCGCTGCGGCACCGAAGCGCTACCATAAGATTCTCGAGGGACAACGCGACGCGGCGCTCTTTTCTCGCCACTTGGCGACGATTGTGACGACGGCTCCAGTGCACCTCGTGCTCGAGGACTGCGTCACCAATAGCTATGACAAGCAGCTCATCGTGCGGTTCTTCCAAGATTTGGAAATCGGCAAAACGCTCATCGATCGCTTGCCCCCGACCGGACAGCAGGTCGCTACACCCATCCCGACACCGGCACAACCAGCGGCGAAAACGACCGTGCGTACGATCCCGAATGGTGGGCAGATGGACCTGTTCGCCGAACACGTGCCCGCAACTGCGGTGGCAGTCCAAGCCGGCTACGAAACAGTGACGACCGAAGCGGCACTCGCAGCAGTCGTCACTGCCTGTCGCGCGGCAGGCATGTTCGCGTTCGACACCGAAACGACGGGGACGAGTGTCTTCCTCGAGAAATGCGTCGGAATCTCACTCTCGTGCAGTGCCGGTACCGCCTGGTATATCCCCCTGCAGCACGACGGGGTCGAGTGCCTCCCCCAGACGACGATTGTGGCGGCCCTCGAGCCGCTCTTCGGCGACGCTCGTGTCCACAAAGTCGGTCACAATGCCAAATTCGACATCGAAGTCCTCCTGCGGATCGGCATCGACGTCGTCGGGTTGACGTTCGATACAATGCTCGCCGCCAGCCTGCTCGACAAACGGCGCGGGCTCAAGGATTTGGCGTTCTACGAATTGAAACTCGAGAGCGAACCGACCACGATAGATACCCTCATCGGCAAGGGGAAAAACCAAATCACCTTGGATAAAGCCGACATCGCCGCGGTGACCAATTACGCGGGCAGCGACGCCGATTACACGCTGCAGCTCTACCACAAACTGCATCCTGCAATCGCTGCGATCTCCACCAGCCAAGACGTCTTGTACAAGCTCGAAATGCCGTTGATCCCGGTGCTCGTGCGTATGGAAGCGGCGGGGATCTTGGTCGACGAGAGCTATCTCGCTGGCTTGTCGACCCGTGTCAGCGAGCGGATCGGCCAGCTCGAGCAGCAGATCCACGCCATCGCCGGCGGACCCTTCAACATCGCATCGAGTGATCAGTTGAGCGACGTCCTCTTCGGCAAACTTGGGTTACCCACCGCCGGCCTCGAAAAGACCAAGACGGGGCGCTGGTCGCTGACTGCCGATGTCCTCGACAAACTGCGCGCCAGCGATACATCACTCATCATCGACTTGATTCTGTCGCATCGGCAGCTCAGCAAACTCAAATCGACGTATATCGACGCGATTCCGGCGTTGCTCGACGGAGACAAGCGCGTCCACACCACCTACAACCAGCTGGGTGCTGCCACGGGCCGGCTGAGCTCCAACGACCCCAATCTGCAGAACATCCCCACCCGGACCGAAGAAGGCCGTGAAGTACGCCGTGCGTTTATCGCGGCACCCGGGCACGTCTTGGTCGCTGCCGACTACTCCCAGATCGAATTGCGGGTATTGGCACACATCACCCAAGACGCCAATCTCATCCAGGCGTTCCGCGAAGACCAAGACATCCACGCCGCGACCGCAGCCCAGCTCTTCAACATCCCCATCGAACAGGTCGACAAGGACAAACGTCGATTGGCCAAGACGACGGTCTTCGGCGTCATCTACGGCATCAGCGCGTTCGGGCTCGCCCAACGGACCAATCTGAGTCGCAGCGAAGCCCAACAGCTCATCGACGGGTTGTTCGCCCGCTTCCCCGAGGTACGCAACTACATCGACCGCACCATCGCTGAAGCGAAGCAGACGGGCTGGGTGACATCGTTGTTTGGACGCCGGCGTTCGATGCCCGATATCAACGTCAAGGGGCCACGCCAGCAGGCTTCGGAACGTGAAGCCATCAACCACCCGATTCAGGCAACCGCGGCCGATATCATGAAAATGGCCATGTTGCGTGTCGACGCCGCCATCAGCGCCTACGGCAACGGTGCACGGTTGTTGCTGCAGGTCCACGACGAACTCATCGTCGAGGTACCGGTCGCCCACCAGCACGCCATCGCGGAGCTCTTGCGCCACGAGATGAGCCAGGCGTTCGCCGAACTCGCCGTGCCCCTCAAAGTCGACGTCGAAGCCGGGACCAGCTGGGATCAACTGACCGAAGTATAGTCGCATATCTTCACACCCCACACAAAACGGAGGCGCTGCATACCGTGCAGTCGCCTCCGTTTTCTACTCTCTACTCTCTACTCTCTACTCTCTACTCTCTACTCTCTACTCTCTACTCTCTACTCTCTACTCTCTACTCTCTACTCTCTACTCTCTACTCTCTACTCT
>JBJOJU010000008.1:0-4540 GCA_046046485.1 Chloroflexota bacterium
ACGTGGCAGTCTCGTCGATCGACTTCAACTTCGGTCTGCCCACCAATACGCGTACCCCGTTCCCGACGGCATCGTACACGCCGACGATGACCGAGACGCCGACGCGGACCTTCACCAACACGGCGACCGCGACCAAGACGTTCACGCCGACAAACACCCCGACAAATACCCCCACAGACACTGCGACCAACACAGCGACGCACACACCCACCAACACACCGACGAACACCCCAACCAACACGTACACGCCGACCGCGACGAATACCCCTACCGCTACCAACACGCCCACCAACACGCCGACGCCGTCTGCGCAAGAAGTGACGTTGCCGGCGCTGCCCGACATCCCGGCTGCAGGTGCTGGCACGGTCAGCTTGCCCACGACCAGCGCGGTTGGTTTGGCGGTGACGTACACGACGACCGACGCCGCGGTCTGTACGGTGAGCGGGGGCGTACTGACGATCGTCGCACCGGGCACCTGTACCCTCGAAATCTCGGTCGCCAGTGGCACCGCAGGCGGCATTACGTATGCCTCTAGCCGCACGACACGCAGCTTCGTCGTGAAGGCATCACAGACGCTCACTTTCGGCGCGATCAGCAACAAAGTCTACAATTCGGGTGACTTCTCGCTGACCGGCACGTCGTCGGCGGCGCTGCCGGTGACGTACACATCGACAACCCCCAGCATTTGTACGGTCAGTGAGGCCGGCCTCGTGCGCATGATCACAGTCGGCACGTGTACCATCGCGGCTGACCAAGCGGGCGGCACGACCGGCGGGCTGACCTATGCGGCTGCCCCCACGGTCACCCGTTCATTCACGACCCTGGGTGTCCCGCAGACCATCACCGTCCCGACGGTCACATCGAAACACGACTACGAACCAGCGTTCCGCATCGGCGCGACCGCGTCGTCGGGTCTCCCACTGACCTACAGCAGCGCCAATACGGCGGTATGCATGGTCGACGCCGACGGCACCGTACGCATCTTCACTGCGGGTACGTGCACGATCACCGTGACCCAGGGAGGCGGGAGCCGGGCAGGCACTATCTATGCAGCGGCGACGAGCACCATCTTCCGTTTCGCGATCGACAACAGCACCCCGACGCTGACGGTGTCGCGCACGAGCACCGCCACTGCCTCCAATACCCCGACGAAAACCGCGACGGTGACACCGACGCCGGTGCAGTACATGATGAAGAAAGGTGCAATCGGGGCATCGTTTGTCTTGGGGTTGCTCCAAAACGGCACGCTGGTGACCTGGGGCATGAACAAGGAATATCAGACAAATATCAGCCCCTGCTGTGGCAGTGGCATCGACGACGTCGCCACAGGGTCGAACTTCGCGCTGGTGCTGAAGGGCGGGCGCGTCTACGGCTGGGGGTCAAACTCGCTCAAGCAGCTCAACTTCCCCAAAACCACCAATAAAGGCATCGTCGCGATCGCAGCTGGCCAGGCGCACGGGTTGGCGTTGACGAACAAAGGCAAGGTGATTGCATGGGGGGACAATGCCTTCCAGAAGCTCGCCGTCCCGAAAGCGGCGGTGAATGTGATCGGCATTGCTGGTGGGGTCGACCACTCGTTGGCGGTGAAGAAGGACGGTTCGGTGGTTGGGTGGGGCAGTAATACCTCTGGTCAGAGTAAAGCCCCCGCGAGTATTGCCAAAGCTCCCAAGCTGGTCAGCAAGAAAGTCACTGCCGTGACCGCAGGGCTCGATCACTCGGTCGCGCTGTTGGCAGACGGCAGCGTCGTTGCCTGGGGTGGGAACAGCAAAGGTCAGTCAACAGTCCCTTCGCTGCTGCGTGACGTGAAAACGATCAGTGCCGGCAACAAATTTACGATGGCGCTCAAACAAGACGGCACGGTCTTTGGGTGGGGCGACAACACGCTGAACCAAATCACCCTGCCCGACGGCTTGAATAATGTGTTCACCGTCTATGCGGGCTATGCAAACTCGATTATCGGGTTGCGCAATGGCGGCATCATCGTCCTGGGTGATCAATCCAACGACATCAATGCCTCGCGGACGCCCACCAACACGGCGACTGCCACGCCGCGTCGGTGACCCACGCGTGCGAGACCCGAGGCGCAGTCTGCTGCGCCTCGGGTTTTTCGTATCTGTAATAAAACGCCACCGGCTCGCACCCGTTGCCCGAGACGTTGGATGTAGAATAGGCAGAGTCAACCACGGAGGAACGTCAATGAAGCCGATAGGATTTGTGTTGGTAGGCGCAGGGTCGCGCGGTGCACACGCCTATGCCCCGTACGCGCAACATCACCCCGACGACGCCCGGATCGTCGCGGTCGCAGAGCCTGACCCGATTCGTCGTGCGCATATCGCCGACCTCCACGACCTCCCGCCGGACCGGTGTTTTGCCGATTACGACGCGCTGTTCGCCCAAGGGCAACTCGCTGAAGGCGCGATTATCTGCACCCAAGACGCCATGCATGTCGAGCCGACCTTGGCTGCACTCGCGCTGGGATACCACGTGTTGCTCGAAAAACCAATGGCGACGACCCCCATCGACTGCACCCGCTTGGTGATGGCAGCCGAGAAAGCCCAGCGCATGCTGGTCATCGGGCACGTGCTGCGCTACACCGACTTTTTCTACCTGCTGCACGAGCTCATCAGCAACGGCAAGATCGGCGACGTCATCACCGCCGATCACCACGAAAACGTCGCCCACTGGCATATGGCGCACAGCTTTGTCCGTGGCAATTGGCGGCGGGCCGACGAATCGACCCCCATGATTTTGGCCAAATGTTGCCACGATCTCGACATCATGGTCTGGAATCTGGGCCAAGAGATCACCCACGTCGGCTCGTTCGGCACGCTCACCAACTACCGCGCCGCCCGCAAACCGGCCGGCGCTCCGGCACGCTGCCTCGATGGCTGCCCGGTGGAATCGACCTGCGCTTGGTCGGCCAAACGCATCTACCTCGACCTCGAGCCCTTCACCAGCCTGCTCGACGGCGCGTCGCCCCACGACGACCTGCCCAACATCTGGCCCTTCAACGTCATCGCCAACGACACCAGCTACGCCAGCCGCAAGGCCGCACTGCAGACCGGGCCATACGGGCGCTGCGTCTACGACTGCGACAACGACGTCGTCGACCACCAGGTCGTGACGATGGAGTTCGCCAACGGGGTGACCGCCTCGCTGACGATGCAGGGGATGGCTGACCACGAAAACCGGACCATGCGCTACGACGGCACGTTGGGCACGCTGACCGGGGTGTTCCACGCCCAAGGCGGCCGGATCGAGGTCCACCCCCACCGTGGCGTGCCCGAGGTGTACGAAGTCGATGGCCGCGCCGGCCACGGCGGCGGCGACACGGGCATCATGAAAAACTTCGTCGCGGCCATCCGCACCGGCAGTGCACCACGCAGCAGTGCCCGCGAGTCACTCGAGTCGCACTTGTTGGCGTTCGCCAGCGAAGAGGCGCGCCTGGGCCATCGAGTCATCGACATGGCAGCCTACCGCGCGCGATTGCGTGACAGCGTACAAGGAGCATAGACGTGTCGTATCTCGAAAAACTCGCCCAACAGGGCTATGTGTTGCAGCAGACCGAACTCAACACCGGCCGCTTCATGTCGGCGGTGCAGGTCGGGGCATTGGTGTACACCTCAGGTGCGGTTTCGCGCTTCCAAGAGCGCGAAATCAAAGGTCATGTCGGTGCCGACTTGACGGTCGAACAGGGCTACGACGCAGCCCGCTTGAGCACGCTCAACGCCCTGCAAGCGGTCCACAGTCTGGTGGGCATCGACAGTGTCGTGCGGATCGTCAAGGTGTTGGGCATGGTCAATGTCGCACCAGGCTTCGACAACACCCCGGCGGTTATCCACGGCTGCAGCGATTTGTTGTTGGCGGTGTTCGGCGACGCCGGGCGCCACGCCCGCAGTGCCGTGGGCATGGTCATCCCGTATGCCTTCGCGACCGAGGTCGAGCTCATCGTCGAAGTCGCCCGCTGAGCAGGGTTGGCCGGCGCCGGCACGGGTTGGTATACTAGTGGGTGATACAGCGACAAGGTTGGAGTGACATGATCGATATCAAAGGCCCGGTCCGCGTACGCTTTGCCCCCAGCCCGACGGGGTATCTGCACATCGGCGGCGTGCGCACCGCGTTGTTCAATTGGCTGTTTGCCCGCCACTACGGTGGCCAATTTCTGCTGCGTATCGAAGACACCGACGAGAAACGGTTTGTGCCCGGTGCCGCCGACGACCTGATGACGTCGATGCGCTGGGTGGGGATCGACTGGGACGAAGGCCCGGACATCGGCGGCCCGTGTGGTCCGTACGTCCAGTCGGTGCGCCACGAACAAGGCATCTACAAGCCCCACGTCGAGCAACTGCTCGACGCCGGCCTGGCCTACATGTCGTTCACGACCGAAGACGAACTCACGCAGATGCGGGCCGACGCCGAGGCCCGTGGCATCAAGGCGTTCCGTTTCCGCGGGCCGGAGCGCGACTGGCCCATCGCCAAGCAACGCGAACTCGCTGCCACCGGCAAGCAGTACACCATCCGCCTGAAGACACCCACCGAG
>JBJOJU010000013.1:0-7360 GCA_046046485.1 Chloroflexota bacterium
CATCACGATGAGAACCACTTCGCCGGCGAAGATGTTGCCGAAAAGACGGAAGGCGAATGAGACGATACGGATGAACTCGGAGAGCAGCTCGATGAAGCCAATCACCGTGAACATCGGCCCTTCGCGGAAGTTGAAAAACCGCGTGAGATACTCCAGCCCCAGCGCTTTGAGACCGAAATACTCGATGAGAATGACGGACAACAGGCCCAAGGCCAACGTCATGTTGAGGTCAGCTGTCGGTGCGCGCAAGAACGGCACCAGTTCGAAGTGCGTCTTGTGGGCTTCGTCAGTTGTGGCTTCTTCCCCGTGACCCGCACTGAATCGCGTGCACTGGAGAGGCAAGCTGTCGAAGCTCGTCGGTTTGACTTGTTTGGATTCAATTTCTGCAATCCGTACAGGGTCAGTGACTTGTTGACACACTCCGATGCTGCCCGCCCCCGGGAACAGCCCGATGAAATTTGACAGCAGAATCAACAGAAACGCTGTCGCGACAAACGGGAAGAACTTGGCGACGTTCTTCTTGTCGACCCCTACGGCGAAATCGTGGAGCGATCCCACCACCAGCTCGATGAAGTTCTGGAAGCCACGCGGAACCATTTGGCTCTTGACTCCGAACACCACCATCAACACCAACAACACATCGACGATGAGTGTGGTGAGCAGGGAGTTTGTGATTGGGAGGACTGTCTCTTTGCTGCAGTGCCCCGCGTCGTCGATTACCCCACCGATACACGCCAAGGCTTCAGCTTTCACCGAAACCGGCGGGAACGTGGGGAACTTAAACCCGAGAAAAAACAAGACAGCGCCAATCACGAGGGCCACTAGTGCGGCATTGCGTACTGACATGTACACGCCCCTCTGACTTAATGAACGCTTTCACAAAGTACCATACCTCACTCCGAACTGTGGTAAGCGCAGACACAATTCGGGGGAAGATATACTCACTTTTAATAGTACCACATGTATTTCTCGTGGGTGAAACAGAATATTACGGTTTCGGCATCGGGTTTTCAGCTGCGGCCCCGACGGGCACCATCACCACAAATACTGCTCCTTCGCCGACCTTCGACGAGACCCAGACGTGCCCCTCCATGCGTTGGACGATGTCGTGCACCAGAGCCAGCCCCAGCCCGGCGCCGGTGCTGGCGCGGGTGAGCGAATCGTCGAGCTGGACGAACGGTGCGAACACCTCGAGCTGGTCGTGTTCGGCGATGCCCACGCCCTGGTCGGAGACGGTGATGGTCAGCCAGCGTTTGTCGGTGCGCGTGGTAGGCCAGGGGAGTTCGGGCCGGCGGGTGTCGTGGACGACGACGTCGACGCGTTCGCCGTGGGCATGTTCGGCGGCGTTGAGCAGCAGCTGTGCGACCAGGACGCGCAACCAGCGTGCGTCGCTCTTGACGACCAGCGGGGATGTGCTGGTGCGCGCGCTGATGGTGACCCGCGGGAAGCGCTCGTTGACCTGCTGGACGACCTGTTCGATGACCGAGACGACGTCGAAATCGGCGACGACGATGGCGTCGGGAGCGGCTTGCGTCTGCAGCTCCGAGAGGGTGTCGACGATTTGCTTCATGCGGGTTGCATTGCTGCGGATTTCGGCGACGTGTTGGAGTTCGAGCCCGGTCAGGCTGCGGGCGAGCACCTCGGCATAGCCCAGCACCATCGTGAGCGGGGTGCGCAGCTCGTGCGACGCGAGGGCGACGAACTCGTCTTTCATGGCTTCGATCTGGCGTTGTTTGCGATAGAGATCGGCCATGTTGCCGTAGACGTCGGCGTTCTGGAGGGCGGCGATACTCTGGGTGGCCAGCAACGTCATCAGTTCGTGGACGGTGGGGATATTGGGGTAGGCGTCGTCGGTGGCGATGAGGAGGACACCCTGGATATCGGGGGCGATGATGGGCACGGCGATGGCGACCGTCGTCGTGCGCGGGCTCCGTTCGAAGGCGACGAAATAACCGGTGGCGGCACTGCGCTCGTGCAGCACGGTGTGGGCGTAGTCGATGGCCGCGGCGGTGATGGTCCAACTCGGGTCCGAGAGGGTGACCGCGGTGAGCGGGGTTTTGGTTTTACCCAGCAGGAGGGCGGCGACCGGCCACTGGCTCCACCGCACCGCCAGGGTGAGGATGGCGGGCACGAGGGCGTGGTAGTCGAGGGTGGTGTTGAGCACAGCGCTGTCGCGGCGAAGGTCTTCGAGCATGCGCAGGCGCACGTTGTCGCGGATGACATCGCGGCGGTAGAGAGCCTGGGCGACGGCGAGCAGGAGCTGTGAGAGGTCGAACGGTTTGGGGACGAAATCGGAAATGCCGTACTGCATCGCCTGGTGCAGGTGTTCGTAGCTGGCGTAGGCAGTCATCATGACGATGGCGGCGGCCGGATCGCGCGAGTGGACCATGGCCGCGATACCGAGCCCGTCGAGGTGCGGCATCTTGAGGTCGGTGACGATGACGTCGAAGGTGTGCGTGGTGAGCAGATCGGCGACGCTGCGCGGGTCGGACGTGGTGGTGACCCGATAGCCGCGCGACTGGAGCGCGCGAGCGCAGATACTGCACATCTCGGGCTCGTCGTCGATGACGAGGATGTGGGGGGCTGGCTGATTAGTCATCGGTCGCTCCCAGTAAGCCGCCGGCGGCCCACGCGGCGATATCGGCGCTGCTGGGGATGTGGTCGGCCACCAGTCGCGGCAACACGAGATCGATGACGTTGCGTGCGCGCTGCCGGACACACCCTGGCGCCGCGAGGATGGGCATACGACCCAGGCAGGCGAGCAGCATCAGGTTGCCGGGCTCGACCGGCGCGCCGTGGCGGATAATCGTGCCGCCGGCGGCGACGATGCCCGCCGGAATGGGGTCGTCGAGACTTTTGACGGAGCTGTCGGCCACGGCGACGACGAGATCGACGGCGGTGGCGAGCGTGGTGAGCGCAGCAACGATGGCAGCGCGGTCTGGCATGCAGGTGTGCTCGACGGTCACCGTCGCCCCATAGGCAGCCAAGCGCTCGCCGAGTGGCGGCAGATGGGCAGTGCGCAAGCGGCCGTGGGTCGTGGGTGTGCCGACGACGAGCAGCCCGACGCGGGTGCGGATGAAGGGCACGACCGAGACGACGGGGCGGCCGACGGCCGGCACGAGCCCTGCGTCGACGGCGAAGGGCATGATTTTGACAGAGGCGACGCGCCCCCGGGCGCTGACGACGCTGCCGTCGGTGATGGTCGCCAGGGTGAGCTCGGGGCGGGCATTGGCGTGTGCCAGTGCGTGGGGGTCGATGAGACAGAGGCCCGGACTGACCGCGGTGATATCGGCCCGCCCGTGCAGGGCCGGCTGGGCGACGGTACCCGGGCCGACGACCGCCTGGGCGAGGCGGTCGGCAGCGGTGTTTTCGTCGAGTTCACCGGGGTCGGAGAAGACGACGTCGATGCTGACGACCCCCGCTGTGGCGAGCAGTGCGACAGCGGCAGCGTCGACGAGGCGGCCTTTGGCGAGCAGGCGATGGCCGGCGCTGTCGAGGACATTGGCGCGGGTGCGCGCACCGATAGCGGCGGCGGGAGTACAGGTCACAGAGCGCATAGGGCTGCGTACTCCGCTGGGGTGTCGATGTCGGTGGCCAGTGCGGGGGTGTCGGCAGCGAGGTACTGCGCCGTCAGCAGCCCGCGGTAGATGAGTGCGCGTCCGCCGGCGTCACCGGTCAGTGTACTGAGCAATGGGTAGGTCTCGGCTGCCCACAGACTGGGCTGGCAGGGTTGCCCGGCGACCTGGTACATGCTGACCTGTGCGGGCGGCGCGGCGCAGAGCGCCTGGATGTGGTGTGGTGCGATGAATGGTTGGTCGCAGGGCATCACCAGCATGCGGGCGGCACCGTGGGTCTGGGCCCAGTGCACGCCGCAGACGACGGACGAGGCTTGGCCAGTTGCATAGGCGGCGTTTTCGACATATGCAACGGATGCGTCGGCACAGGCGGCACGGACCGCCGCGGCGGCGTGACCGACCACGACGGCGATGTGGGTGATGCCGGCCGCGACGAGTGTGGCGACTGAGTGGCGCACTAGGGTCGTGCCGCGCCAGGGGAGGAGCTGCTTGGGGGCACCGTAGCGGCGCGAAAGCCCGGCAGCGAGCACCACGGCGACCACGGATTCGGTTGTCGGGTCTCGGGAAGTGGCAGTCACGGGCGGCCTCAGGGGAGTTTGTGGTTCCAGACGGCGACGATCTGCGCCATGATGCTCAGTGCGATTTCGGCAGGGGTGCGCCCGCCGATGTCGAGGCCGATGGGGGCGTACAAGCGGGCGATGTCGGTGTCGGCGAGACCGGCTGCACGCAGACGGTCGACCCGGGCGGCGTGTGTTTTTTTGCTGCCCAGTGCACCCACATAGCGGGCGGCGCTGGGTAGGGCGACGACGAGCGCCGGGTCGTCGAGTTTGGGGTCGTGGGTGAGGACGACGACGGCGACGTTTTGGTGGAGGCGGCCCTGCAGCGCCTCGTCGGGCCAGGCGCTGACGAGCTCGTCGGCACTGCCGAAACGTTCGGCGGTGGCGAAGGCGGCCCGGGCGTCGACGACGACGGTGGCGAAGCCCAGTTGTTTGGCCAGCGCGGTGAGTTCGAGCGAGATGTGGACCGCGCCGATCATGATGACGGTGGGCGGCGGGGGGTAGACCTCGATGAAAACTTCGGCGTCAGCGATCGTCTGCACGCTGTGCGTGCCCTGCGCGAGTTGGGCGAGAGCCGCGTCGGCGAGCGTTTTGTGGAGGGAAGCATCACGGACGTCGGTGGCCGACACGGGCGCATCCGGGGTCGCCAGGAGCTGTTGGCCGGCAGCCGCGCCCGACAGGATGGTACACAGGGCGACGGGGGTGTTTTTCACCAGATGCTGCTGGAGGAGTGTGAGCGTCTCAGTGCGCATCGGCGACCTCGCGGTGGAGGGGCTCGACAAAGACGTCGATGGTCCCGCCGCAGGCCAAGCCGACTTCCCACGCTTGTTCGTCGGCGACGCCGAAGTGCAACAAGGCGGCGCGGCCGGTTTTGATGGCGGTCTGGCAGGCGTCGTAGACCGCGCCTTCGATGCAGCCGCCGCTGACCGAACCGGCCATGTTGCCTGCGTCGGAGACGGCCATTTTGGCGGCGAGCCCGCGCGGCGACGAGCCGAGGGTGCGGACAACGGTGGCCAGGGCGACGCGTTCGCCGCGGGCGTGCCAGCGTTCGATGGCAGGGAGGACGTCGCGCATCAGTTGACTCCTGCGAGGTAGGGGAGCGCTTCGGCGAGGGTTGGTTGGGCGGCGGTCCCGCCAGCGGCCCGGGTCGACAACGAGCCACAAACGACTGCCAGACGGAGGGATTTTTCGAGTGACCAGCCGGCCAACAT
Organism: Chloroflexota bacterium; assembly: GCA_046046485.1. Taxonomy (GTDB): domain Bacteria; phylum Chloroflexota; class Chloroflexia; order Chloroflexales; family Roseiflexaceae; genus UBA965. The sequence goes on from JBJOJU010000013.1 coordinate 5,344, forward strand.
GCCGTAGACGAACCCGGCGTTGAACGAATCACCGGCGCCCACGGCGTCGACGAAGGAGGTGGCGATTGCCGGCGTGTGGGCGGTCAGATTGCCCGATTGGGCGATGGCGCCGTCGCCGCCGCATTTGATGGCGACCGTCTGCACGCTGGCGGCCAGGGTGGCGAGTGCGTTGGAGACGGCACTGTGTTTGCTGATGGCACAGGCTTCGGCGTCGTTGGGGAGGAAGTGATTGGTATGGGGGAACAGGGTATCGAGGCCGGCCCAGGCTTCGGACGGATCCCAGTTCGTGTCGAGCGACGTCGTGCCCCCGTTGGCCTGCATGCGGGCATAGAGCGCGGGCAAGCCGGGGCGCAACGCATGTTGGAGGTAGTAGCTGCCCACGTGGACGTGCCGGCACGCATCGACCAGGGAGGTGGGGATCATGGCGGTGCTGAGCAGCGGGATGCCCCCTTCGTAGGTGAGCATGGCGCGGTCGGTCGGCTTTTGGAGGACGAGGGTCAAGCCGCTGCGGACGGCGGGATCGACGACACAGTGGTGGGTGTCGACGCCGGCGCTGCGCAGAGCAGAGAGGCAAAAATTGCCGATGGTGTCGTCACCGCAGACCCCGACGTAGGCGACCGAAAGCCCGAGGCGAGCAGCGCCGCAGGCGAAAATCGCGGCAGACCCGCCCATGACCAGTGCCATGTCGTCGACGATTTTTTCGTGCTGTTGCCAGACGGGCTCGACGTCGCCCCGCATGATGAGGTCGGCGTTGATTTCGCCGAGGACGAGCAGATCGTAGCTGGGCATGTGCGGGGCTCCCGGTAGTGCGAACAGACTCCTCGGCTGCATTATAGGCTGATTCAGCGTCGAAAAAAACCACCCCGAGCGACGCGACGATCTACGACGTGATGGCACTCATCCGCAGTGCGCAACACAGCCACACGCAGCAGCAGTAGAAAAATCGCGCCGCGGCGCGTCGTGCGCAATGATGGACGTGTGTGTGGCGGGGACGACCGCCGTTTCGCCCCGTGCGCTCCCACCAATTGTTCATGTTTTGTCCATACACGAAATGCCAATTCAGGTATACTGAAAGAGCATCAGAGTACCGTCCGGTTGCTGATGTTTCGCTATTTTTCGGGCGTGCAGCAGACCCGCTGCGCCCACGACCATCGTTTTCGTCGCCGACCGCGTGGTCGGACGGAGGAGCTGTCATGGCAGACACACAAGAGAAATGCCCGTACCACGGTGCAACGACGACCACCAACAAAGGCACCCAAAACAAAGACTGGTGGCCCAACGCCCTCAATCTCGATATCCTGCGCCAGCACGACACCCGCTCCAACCCGCTCGGTGATTTCGACTATCGCAGCGCCGTCAAAACGCTCGACATCGCCGCCCTCAAGGCCGATCTGCGGGCCGTGATGCGCAATAGCCAAGAGTGGTGGCCAGCAGACTACGGGCACTACGGCCCGCTGTTCATCCGCATGACCTGGCACGCCGCCGGCACCTACCGCTCGGGCGACGGCCGTGGCGGCGCCAATACCGGCAATCAGCGCTTTGCCCCGCTCAACAGCTGGCCCGACAACGGCAACCTCGACAAGGCCCGCCGCCTGCTCTGGCCCATCAAACAGAAATACGGCAACAAGCTCTCGTGGGCCGACCTGCTGGTCATCGCCGGCAACGTCGCCATCGAAGACATGGGTGGCCCCAACCACGGCACCGCACTGGGCCGTGTCGACATCTGGCACCCCGAAAAAGACATCTACTGGGGCTCCGAAGACACCTGGCTGGGCGATAACCGCTACGGCGCCACTCGCCAAGACCTCGAGAACCCCCTCGCCGCCGTGCAGATGGGCTTGATTTATGTCAACCCCGAAGGACCGAACGGCAATCCCGACCCGTTGTTGTCGGCCAAAGACGTGCGCGAGACCTTCAAGCGCATGGCCATGAACGACGAAGAGACGTTCGCACTCGTCGCCGGTGGCCACACCTTCGGCAAAGCCCACGGCAACGGCCCCGCGTCGTGCGTCGGCGC
>JBJOJU010000046.1:0-5172 GCA_046046485.1 Chloroflexota bacterium
CGGGGGCGCTGCGTCGGACGACCTATTCCTCGGGATCGAGGTAGAAGTCGACCCACGTGTTGTTTTCGCGGTCATAATAATTAATCATGACCTCGTTGTTCCCTTTGACCGCCGTGTAGCCTTCGGCGCCGATGATCATCGACAGCGGGGTGTTCACCATTTCGTCGGTGACCGAGAGGACGTATATCCCACGGCGATCCGATTCGGCGAACGTCCAGATGTAGTCTTCGAGTTTGTCCATGTCGATGTTCAGCCAGTTGTAGCCCGGCTTGAGCAAGACGATGAACGCACCGGGGATCGGTTTGCCCGTCATCCGATCGATGATGCGACCCTGGATATCGTAGACCTGTGCGTTGTCGGTGGCCGGGGTCTCGGTCGGGGCAGGCTGCGCTGCCTCAGGGCCGAACAACGACGCCGCCTCGGCTCCGTTACAACCGGGGATACGCACGAGATTCGCCGACGAGATGAGGTCGTTGGCCAGCGACACCGGCCGGGCATACCCCATCGAGTTGGCTTCGTCGGAGATCCCACCGAAGACCACAGCCACCTGTTCGAACTGACCGTTCACGATGGGGCCACCCGACGAACCGCGCGAGTCCGACGCGTCGTACTTGATTGCTTCGTACGAACGGGCACCCAATTCACTCATCGAAAACTGTTCGAACCCGAGCACTTGGCCGCTCGCGATCGAGACGGTGTTGCCGCCCACACCCGAGTACCCGACCGAGGTGATCTGCTCGCCGATTTCGACCTGTTTCGTCGTATTGAGTTTGACTGCGGGCAGGTCCAGACAGTTGGCCGGCGGCTCGCCGTTGGTCGTCGCGATGATGCGCAGCACCGCCAGGTCTTTGCCGGGGTCGGCATCGACCACCTGCGAGATGAACTGCAGCTTGGGCGGATCGCGCGGGTCGAGCGTGATGTAGACGTACGAGATGCCGTCGCGGTTGTAATACTGCCCCGTGTCGTTGTCACCGATGACGTGGAAGTTGGTCAAAATCAACCCACGCCCATCGATAATCGAGCCACTGGCGTGCCCGACTTCTTCCCAGTTTTCGTTCAAGACCCCGATGCGCACGGTGGCTTTGATGACGTCTTGGATCGTTAATGGCACCGCCGTCGGTGCGAGCGTCGCCGTCGGTTCGGCCGGGGTCGGTGGCACGGATGTCTTCGTGGGCAAGATTTCTGCCAATGAAACCGTCGCCGTGGGGGTAGCGGCACTCCCGCCGCTACACGCGGAAAGCAGCACCACGGCACAGAGCAAAAAGAATCGTTTGAAGTGTTGCATTGTGTCTTCCGTTCGTGCTATTTGCCAGCGGGCGTCAGGGTGGCGAGCAGGGTTCCCCAGGTCTCAGCCAAACCGAGCGACTGATAGGCAGCGGCGCTCACCGTGATCGTGTAGGTCGTCTGTGCATCAGTCGAAACCAGCGTGTACCCATGGGTGGCATCGCTGGCGTCATCGGCGGGCAAACAGACATACTCCAACACCGTCCCCTGTGCGGTTTCGGTCGCCGGATAGACATGACAATACGACGCCAGCGCTGCGCGCTCGCGTTCGATGTCGACCGCCGCGCTGCCGGCACTCGGTCGCTGCGCCAATGCATAGCTGTAGCCGTTACGGTCCCGGGCCGGATAGGCGACCCCGCTGTGCTGCGGGATCAACCCCTGTGGCAGGCTAACGGCCAGTGCACCGTGTTGCACCACGACCGTCGCACCCAACCACCGCTGCTGCCCATACATACCGGCCAGCAACGTCACCACCACCAGCAGCACCACGGGAACGTCTGCGCGACCGACCGCTGTGTTCTGCGTCGCCTTCGTCTCGTCGGCCGCTGCCTGACGACCCGTCAGGACGGTCACCAGAGCCAATACCACGGCCATCACGCCCATCGCCGGCAACAGCGACTCCCACAGCGGGCCGCCCAGTGGGCTCACTGGTACCAGCCCATCGAGCAGCTCGCCCGCGGCAATCACGACACCACCGCCCACGACTGCCAGTGCGCCGAAGAGTGGGCTAGCAGTCGACAGTTTGAGCAGACTGAGGACAAATCCCACCAGCGTGCCGACGGCCAACAACAACAACGCATCGACCGTGATGACCTGCAGTGCAGGTGCGAGCGCCGTCGTGCTGCGGGTCAGCAAATACGCCAAACCTTCAGAAGTCGCCATACCCATCGCGACGGCCACCGCATAGACCAGGCCGTCCATCTGCTGATCGAAATGCCCGGTGGGCAACACCGTCCAGCGGACGATGGCGTATATCAGTGCAGCACCGACCGCGCCGTGGACAAAACCCGCTGCGACACCGGCAGCGGTGCCACTATCGGCCCAGACGGTCAGTTGCAACGCATGCACCAGCGGAGCCATGAACCCGCCTGCGGCTGCGACCCCGAGTAGAAACAAGCCAATCACATAGGCACGCGGCTCGGGTGCCTGCCGGTCTTGGTAGACCACGACTGCCAACCAGGTGGCAGCGGGCACAAAACTCAGCAATGCGAGGATTGCCACGCGGACGACATCGGGGATCCCTGCGACGGCACTGCTACTAATCCCCGTCAACACAGCAATAGCAATGGCCACTACCACGATGACCCCCACCCCCGCGCCCCACACGGCCGCGATCGATGGTCGACGGACTTCTGCTTGCGACATATTCGGCTCCTTTCGCATTGCTGCGCAGCATGGTGCCTGACGTCGTGCGTCAACCCATGTATCTCAGCTAATTATAAGCTTTCTGAACGATGCGGCAATAGACAACGCCGTCTGCATGATGCAGACGGCGTTGTGATGCGCTATGTTCCATTTTTCCCGACATCGCACCCTACTGAGTGTCGATGAGCCCGCTGACCGCACGGGCAATCGCATCCGCATCGACCAGCCCGAAGTCGGTCGTGTCGACCCGCACCAGCGCACCCGGCAGTGCCAGCGGCACGGCCCAGCCCACTGCGAGACGCTCGGTGAGCTCACCCACCAACGCAGCTTCCTGATGCCCTGGGTGCCGTCGCCCAGCGGCCGCCCGTGCCCGATGGCGCTCGACCAACACCGCGCCGTCGCAGCCCACGAGCACCTGCACCCACTGTGCCCCCGGCGGGCCGACTGCTGCGACGAAACGTTGCGTGTCACGTTCGCAGTCGAAATTCCCTTCGACGACGACCGCACGACCAGCAGCCGCTTCGGTTTTCAACCACAGAAAGAGCATGTCCATGCTCGCGATACTCAGCGATCTCGACCACGCCCGGTCGCTCCAACCCAGACTATCAAAGAGCTTCTCTTTAATCATGTCTTTGGTCACGAGCGGCCAACCCAGTTCGCGTGCAATACGGGCTGCCAACGGTGTCTTGCCGACACCGGGCAGCCCATTGATGACCACGACCTGCATACTCATGCCTTGACAGTCACCGTGTGCGTCGTGATCGATTCGAGGTATTCCATGTCGAGGATTGCACCGTTCCCGATGCTATCCGGCACCGTCAAGGAGCTGTCTGCGTTGAGGGTAAAGGGGTTTTTCACTACGTCGCGCGTGAAGTAACGCGCATTGGCACTGATATCACCCGGCAAAACAAAGTTGGGGAGGCTCGCCAAGGCGACGTTGGCCGCCCGGCCGATGCCCGTTTCGAGCATCCCACCGCACCAGACCGGGATATCGGCAGCAGCAGCCATGTCGTGGATCTGCTTCGACGCTGCAAAGCCACCGACGCGCGACGGCTTGATATTGATCACACCACAGGCGCGCAACTCGATCGCCCAGCGTGCATGCTCCGGCGACACTATCGACTCATCGAGACAAATCGGGGTCTTGAGTGCCCGCTGCAGCTTGGCGTGGTCGATGATGTCGTCGTGGGCCAGCGGTTGTTCGATCAGCAACAACCCGAATTCATCCAACTGCGCGAGGTGTTCGGCGTGGTCGAGCGTGTAGATGCTGTTTGCATCAACCTGCAACAAGATGTTGGGCCAGGCACTGCGCACGGCGCGCGTCGGTTCGATGTCCCAGCCCGGCTTGATTTTCAGCTTGATACGCTGATAGCCGGCGTCGACATAGCCACCCACGACCTGCAACAGGGTGTCGATGTCTTTCTGGATGCCCACCGACACGCCCACGCTGACCGTGTCGCGCACGCCGCCGAGCATCGACTTCAGGCTCTTCTGCTGTGCATGGCCGAACCAGTCCCACACCGCGAATTCGAGCCCGGCTTGGGCGATGCGGTTTGCCCGTACATGCGAAAAAATCTTCTGGACGTCGGTCGGGTCGTTGATTTCGTGTTTCATCAGCAGCGGCGCCAAAATGTCGCGTAGCATGATCATCGCCGTCGCCGTTGTCTCTTCGTTGTACCAGGGCCCCGGGCCGACCGGGCTCTCGCCCCAACCGGTCACGCCGTCAGCGTCGATCCGCACCAGAATCGCATTGCTGCCCGTCTCGCGCCACCCACTCGTCTCGAACGGCGACACATAGGGCAAATCAATTGCACGTAACTCGACATTGCTGATACGCATCAGTGCCTCCTAGGTCCGCGGGCGGACCAGATAATGCCAGCCCCGGGCGGGGATTTGTACACAATCGTCAACCTGATAGCCGGCACCGAATGCCGCTTCGAAATACTGCCGCTGCATCATCCGCCATGCGTGCAGGCGTGCAGTGTCGTGCGTCCGCAACAACGCGAGGTGCTCAGGAAGGGGAATCGCGACCGTCTGCCCATCCCAACGGGGCATCTCGACCGGCTGGGGCATGTTATCGACGACGGCGACCGGGTAGGCGATGTAGTGCCCGCCCCAATCGGGATACTGCTGCGCCAAATGCCGTTCGGTGCGTTCGTCGGTGAGGTGCCACTCGGCCTCGAAGCGGTCGCTGGGCGCGCCGGCATTGAGGGCGTCCGTCATCTCGCCGTAGACATCGCGTTTGTAGGTGGAGCACACCGCTCCCAACCGGTGAATGTTGAACGTCCCATTGACGATCTGCAACGGGTCGTACGTCCAGGTCATCAGCGTCGTGTGCCCGTGTGCGAGGAGCTGCTGCCGCTGCGCTTGCTTCAGCTTCAACCCGATGTCGCGACCACGGTACTCAGACAAGACGCCCACGATGTGGCTGCAGTACTTGAGTGTCGCCGGGACCGCGTGGGTAAGCCCGTACCACCCCAACGCAAAGCCCACCATCCCGTGCGCAGGGCGGGGCCGTCGTCG
>JBJOJU010000041.1:0-2862 GCA_046046485.1 Chloroflexota bacterium
CCAATCTGCTCGTGGCACCCGGGAACTCGCGCGACCCGCACGTGGTCGTCGAGGTCACTCCGGCCCTGGCACAGTGGGAACACATCAACTTCCAGGTGCGCCGTCTCGAGAAGGGCGGTGATTGGAGTTTCGCCACCACGACGCAGGAGTGTGCACTCGTCATGCTGAGCGGCACGGCGCACATCGTCAGCAGCGCCGGCACGTGGGACATCGGCAAGCGTGACCATGTCTTTGCCGGCGGTGCCTACGTGCTCTACCAATCACTGCACACGTCGTTCACCGTGCACGCCACCAGCGACTGCGAATTCGCCTTCACCTGGGTCGAAGCGACGACCGCGCATGCCCCGGTATTGGTGACCCCTGCCGACATCAAGCAAGAAATCCGCGGCGGCGACAACGCGACGCGCCAGATCAACCAGTTGATGCCGCCGGGGTTCCCCTGTGAGCGACTGGTGTTGGTCGAGGTCTACACACCGTCGGGCAGCTGGTCGAGCTACCCGCCCCACAAACACGACGTCCACCGTGTGGCAGCAGATGGCACCATCATCGAAGCAAATCTCGAAGAGGTGTATTTCTTCAAGCACGACAAACCCGACGGTTTCGCCTTCCAGCGGGTCTACACCGATGCGAACTCGCCCATCCACGCCGCCGGTTCGCCCATCGATGCCGTCGTCGTGGCCCGCCCCGACCACGTGGTGTTGGTGCCCGCAGGCTACCACCCGGTCACCAGTGCCCCGGGGTACACCACCTACTACCTCAATGTTCTGGCGGGCTCGGCGCAGTCATTGGCGAATGTCGACGACCCCGAGCACACCTGGGTCAAAGAGCAGTACACGGGGCTCGATCCGCGTGTGCCGTTGTACCCGCAGGGGAGCTAACCATGACGCGGACCTATGACCTCTTGGCGATGGGGCGCTCGTCGATCGATCTCTATGCCAACGACGTCGGCGCAGCCTTCGTCGACATCAAAAGCTTCGCTGCATACGTCGGTGGGTGCCCGACCAACATCAGTGTCGCGGCACAACGGCTGGGCTCGAAGACGGCGCTGCTCACGGCGGTGGGTGCCGATCAGGTGGGTGATTTCATCGTGCACTTCTGCGATGCCGAGGGCATCGAGACGCGCTACACCCCACGCAAACCGGGGCATCGTTCGAGCGCGGTCGTGCTGGGCATCGAGCCACCCAACAAGTTCCCGCTGACCTATTACCGTGACAACTGCGCCGATATCGAGTTGACCATCGACGACGTCTTGGCAAGCCCGATCGCCGACGCACAGTATCTGCTGGTCAGTGGCACGGGGTTCTGCAAAGAACCATCGCGGAGTGCCACGTTGTTCGCCTGCGAGTACGCTCGCCGCCACGGCACCAGTGTGGTCCTCGACATCGACTTCCGCCCCGACCAGTGGCATGACCCGCGCGCGTTCGGCGTGACGTTGCGTGCCGCACTGCGCACCGTCGACATCGTGCTGGGGACCGAAGACGAAATCAACGCCATGATGATGGGCGAAAACGCGACGGTGACCCTGACACACTCGCAGATCTCGGATGCCCGGGTGAGCGGCGATGTCGACGCCGCAATCGATACGATCTTGGCGATGGGGCCGCAGGTCCTGTTCCAAAAGCGCGGCGCCGACGGTTCACGGGTGCACGTGGTGACACCGGCCGGTATCGACCGCGTCGACGCTGCGGGTTTCCCCGTCAGCGTCTACAACATCCTCGGCGCCGGCGACGCTTACGCCGGCGGCGTGATTCACGGCCTCGCCCACGGCTGGAGCTACCAGCGGTCGGCTCGGCTGGGGAATGCCTGCGGTGCCATCGTGGTCACCAAGCACGGCTGTGCGAATTTCATGCCCACCATGCGCGAAATCGAAGCATTTATGGGGCTCCACGGCGATCTCTGACACCAGCACACGAGGTTTTATGTCTACTACAAGACTCACCGTCGCCCAAGCAGTGGTGACCTACATGACCCAGCAGCATGTCGAACGCGACGGGCACCGGCAGGCCTTTTTCGCCGGCTGCTTCGGCATCTTCGGCCACGGCAACGTCTCGGGCATGGGGCAGGCGCTGCAGCAGATCCCGGCACTGCGCTACTACCAAGCCCGCAACGAGCAGGCAATGGTCCACGCCGCCACAGCATTCGCTAAAACGAGGAACCGCCTGCAGGCGATGGGGTGCACGACGTCGATCGGCCCCGGCGCGACCAACATGGTCACCGGCGCTGCGACCGCGACCATCAACCGGTTGCCCGTGTTGTTGCTGCCCGGTGATATTTTTGCACGCCGCAACGTCGACCCGGTATTGCAACAGCTCGAATGGAGCCAGAGCCGCGACATGTCGGCCAACGACTGCTTCAAGCCGGTCAGCAAGTACTGGGACCGCATCAATCGGCCCGACCAGCTGAGCAGCGCGCTGCACGAAGCGATGCGCGTCTTGACGAGCCCAGCCGACACCGGCGCGGTGACCCTGGCGCTGCCCCAAGACGTGCAGACCGAAGCCTACGACTTCCCCTCGGCACTGTTTGCCCCGCGCACCTGGTATATCCCCCGCCTGCGCCCCGATGTGGCGGCGCTGCAGCGGGTCGTCGCCCGCATCAGAGCCGCCGAGCGCCCGTTGATTGTCGCGGGTGGCGGGGTCATCTACAGCGATGCGACCGCTGCCTTGGCTGCATTTGTCGATGCGACGGGCATCCCCGTGGGCGAAACCATGGCCGGCAAAGGCGCACTGCGCTACGACCACCCCCTCAACCTGGGGGCGATCGGGGTCACGGGCACGTTCGCAGCGAACCAAATCGCGCGCGACGCAGACCTGGTCATCGGCATCGGGACGCGCTACAGCGATTTCACGACCAGTTCGAAAACTG
>JBJOJU010000058.1:0-3809 GCA_046046485.1 Chloroflexota bacterium
CACGAGGCTCTGGGCGGGTATCCGCGATGGTATTGTCTGGGGTGGCATCGCAGTGGTCATCCTCTCACCATATGTGGTCAGGAATCTCCTGTTGTATGGTTCACCAGCCCACAGCACCGAAGCACTCGATGCGTGGATCCTCGAATATACCCAGTGGGATGCGATCTATCGTGTCTATGCCGCAGACGGCGGCATCGGGAGCGGTGATCTGCCGGAACGCAGTTGGTTGCTGCGGTGGGGCTTCGATGCAATTCTGCACAAACTGACGGTCCAGTACACCGTGCTGCAGGACTACCTCCTCCCCAGTACGGCGTGGTTCCCCGCGCCGCTGACACAACTCGGGGCTGCACCCGCCGCCACAGGCCTGCTCGCCCCGCTCGCGCTGTGGGCGCTTTGTGTCGGCGCAGTGCGGCTCGCCGCACCGCGTGGGCCGCAACTGCGCGGGTTGCTCGTGGCGGCGTTGTTGCCGTACATTCTGTTTATGACGGTGTATTGGCATGCAAACGAACCACGCTACTGGGTCATGCTCATACCCTGGATGGCAATCGGCGCAGCGCGTGGATTTTTCGTCGTTGCGGGTGTCGTTGCACAGGGCGTCGGTCGGCAATCCCGTCTGTTCACAGTCACGTTGGTGAGCGGGGCGGTCGTGTTGGCGCTGACCCCGATAATCGGGACCATCCAATCGACCTGGACCCTCGACCGGACGCGCACCGCCGCAGACCGCGACATGTATTCGTTTCTGCGAGCCAATACCCAAGCCGACGCGGTGATGATGACCCGCGTCCCGTGGCAGCTGCAGTGGTATAGTGCACGCGGGGCAGTCATGATTCCGGCCGATGCCGATGCGGTCACGTTGCTGCGCATCGCACGCCACTACCGTGCACGCTACCTCGTCCTCGACTCGCTCCAGCGCCCCAACGCTGCGACACGGGCGATGATTGCTGCGATGCTTGCAGATCCGTACAGCGGGTTTCGCTTGGTCTATCGCACACCCGAATACCCGGTCAACGACAATGGGCGTGCGTTCACGATGCAGAGTGAGGTCTACGCGTTCCCGCCCGATTACGGTGGAGTCGCGCCCATATGGTGAGGTGCCTGTGCGTGTGCTGATGATTGCCACTTCATACCCCAAATATCCCGGTGATGCGACGGCTCCGTTCATCGCCGAAATCGCTGCGGGCGTCGTTGCCCACGGTGTCGCAGTGCGGCTCATCCTGCCGCATCACCGGCAGTTCAACCACCCGCCCGTCGAACGCGGGGTGGCGTTGTCGACCTACCGGTACGCGCCGCATCGCGCACTGGCAGTCTGGGGATATGCCGAGTCGCTACACGCCGATGTGGGGCTGCGTCTGCGCACACTCCTCGCGCTCCCGTTCGGTGTGGGTGCCTCGTTTTTTGCCTTGCTGTGGGCGGTCCTCCGCGAACGCCCCGACATCATCCATGCACACTGGCTCTTGCCCAATGGGCTACCGGCGCTCCTGGTCGCCGAGTTGTGCCGCATCCCGCTGGTCATCAGCATGCACGGCTCCGATGTCTCGATGGCAGAGCGCACACCGGTGTTTCGCTGGTTGGCGCGGCGCATCTTCGCAGCCGCTAGTGCAGCCACCGCCTGCAGTGGCGATCTCCACCGTCGGGCACTCGTTCTCGGCGCAGACCCAGCGACGACCCACGTTCTGCCCTATGGAGTGACGGTCGAGTCATTCGACCCTGCATTGGCAGACCGCGCCTGGGTGGCGACACGCTACGGTGTCCCCGCCGAAGCGCCGCTGTTGGTGGCGGTCGGTCGCTTTGTGCACAAAAAAGGGTTCGACACCCTTATCGCTGCGTTGGCACAGCTGCGGACCACGCACCCTGCCGCCCGGTTGATCCTTGCTGGCTACGGCGATCTGGAACCAGCTTATCGTGCCGAGGCAGCCGCCCTCGGTATCGCCGATGCCGTGCTGCTCCCTGGCCAGGTCGATCGCAGCGATGTCGCCCGCCTCATCGCCAGTGCCGATGTGTATTGTGTGCCGTCGGTGCATGACCAGTCAGGGAACGTCGATGGATTGCCCAACACCCTCCTCGAAGGGATGTCGGCTGGTCGGGCGATCGTCGCCAGTGCCGTCGCGGGGATTCCCGATGTGCTCACCGACGACGTCGACGCCTTGCTCGTGCCGCCGGGCGATGCGACCGCACTGGCAGCCGCGTGCCGGCGATTGTGTGAGAGTCCAGCTACCCGGCTCCGTCTGGGTGCCGCGGCCCGCACACGCGTCATGGCCGGGCTCACCTGGCCTGCCATGACGCAGCGTATGGTCGACATCTATGCCGAGGGAATCGCATCATGAACGATATCACCGTCGTCCTCTGGCTCGAACGCATGTATGGTCGGCTGACCCGTTGGCTGCAGACGCGTGTCGTACCGGCACTGCTCCAATACTTCGAAGGGGGGCGCAGTGGAGCAGAAGTCATCTGGAGTCGCTCCCCTGCGCACGTCCGCTGGTTCTTCTTTGCGTTTGCGGTGGCGTTGTCGACACGACTCTGGCAGATCGATGGCCAGAGTCTCTGGCTCGACGAAGGAGCGACCTGGGCTGAAGTGACCGGAAAGTCATACGTACAGCTCGCCACCGAACTCCTCAGCCCCGATGCAGCCTACCCCCTCTATCATCTCTTTCTCAAGGGCTGGGTGGCCCTGTTCGGCGACAGCGAAACCGCACTGCGCATGCCGTCTGCCCTGGCCGGTGCGTTGGCCGTCGCCCTGATGACGATCTTTGTGCCACGGCAGCCCCAACGCGGGTTCTTGCTGTTGTTGGCAGCCACGGCGCCGATGCTCCTCTGGCACTCCCAAGACGCCAAGGTCTATAGCTTTGTCATCTGCATCGCCACCGGTTTGACCATGTCGAACTGGCGGCAACGGCGTTGGTGGCTCCTCCTTTTTCTGTTGCCCTTTGTCCATCGCCTCGGTCTGGTGATGGCGGCAGTATTGTTATTGACCCCAGCACTCCAGCACAGCGGTCGCAAACGCACCGGCTACGCACTGGCTGCGTTCGGTGCCGGCTTGATCGCAGCTGTGGGCATCGCCGTGTCGATGCGGGCCAAGGTGACTGCAGGGGTAGCGTCGTTTTCGCCGCTGCATGCACTGCTCGATGTGTTTGCGCGGTTTCTCACCGATCGCCGCTGGGATGACCGCATGCTCTCTTTGCCGGTCTGGGTCTGGCTTCTCCCCTGCGTGGTGTTGCTGTGTGTCGGCGGCTACCAGTCGTATCTGCAGGCACGGCGTGGGTCGGCTGCCGGCCTGCAGCTGTTGCTCCTCGCGAGCGTGCCGGTGGTCGTCGTAATTGCGTCGTACGGGACCACAGCTGCGTTCGACGCCCGCTACGCGTTGTTTGCGGCGCCGGCGTGGTTTGTGTTGATGACCAACGGTGCCGACTGGACAATACACAACGTCGCCATCGCTAAATGGCGCTTTTCGTTGGTGCGCATCGGCCGCATCCTGCTCGCCCTCGCCATCGGCGTCAATCTCGTCGCGATCTACGAACCGACGCGGGGGATTTTCTCTGGTGCACCCGTCAAGGAAGAATGGCGCGTCGTGATGCGGGAACTGGCCACGCGGATCACACGCAATGACCTGGTGGTGCTCCACCCGCCCTACGCCATGCCGCTCTACCGCTACTACCGCCGGGTCACCCCCGACCCGCTCCCCATCCCCACCGTCTTTTCGCTCTTCAGCGAAGGCTATCGTGGTTCGTCGACCGACCTTGTCGCGCAGCGCGAATACCAGCGCCGCAATTTCGAGGTGCAGCTGAAAGCCGCCGCCGCCGGGAAGCACCGTG
>JBJOJU010000095.1:0-4263 GCA_046046485.1 Chloroflexota bacterium
CGTTCCCTAGACTCTGGTGCAGGCCGGCGCCGCGGGGGAGGAGTGGCCCGTCGTGGTCGCGGACCTGGGCGGCGAGTTCGGCGATACTGGTCGGTCGATACATCGCGTCCTCCTAGATCCACGCGCCGGCGGCGAGGGCTTTGGCGGCCCCGCGGGCATGCTTGATGTCGCCGCACGAGGCGCCGGTGGGGATGAGTTTGCACGGGTTCATCACCCCCACGGCGTCGAAGCAGCTGCGCAGCTGGCGCATCGCCCACAGATCGGTCTCGGAAAAGAGCAGGCTCATGTAGTCGCGTTTTTCGATGCCGATGCCGTGTTCGCCCGAGATCGAGCCACCCACGCGCACACATTCGCGCATGATTTCTTCGCTGGCGGCGATGGCACGGTCGATGATCCCCGGTTCGCGGATGTCGAAGAGAATCAGCGGGTGCAGGTTGCCGTCGCCAGCGTGGAAGATGTTGACGATATGCACCCGCTGCCGCTTGGCGACCTCACGGGTGAGTTGGAGGACCTCGGTCAGGCGCGAGCGCGGCACGACGCCGTCTTGGATGTGGTAATGCGGGGCGAGGCGGGCACAGGCGGCGAGCGCGCCCTTGCGGCCGGCCCAGAGTTTTTTGCGTTGGTCTTCGTCGCGGGCGGCGCGTAACTCGCGGGCTTCGAAGTGGGCACAGATGTGTTCGATGCGGGCGGTTTGGTCTTCGATTTCTTCGTCGCTGCCGTCGATTTCGATGAGCAGCACGGCCTGGGCGTCGAGCGGGTAGCCGGCGTGGACTGATTGTTCGACCAAGGCGATGCCCTGGCCTTCGAGCATCTCGAGCGCGGCGGGGATGACGCCTTGGGCGACGATTGCCGACACCGTGTCCGACGCGCTGTCGAGGTCGTCGAAGATGGCCAGGAACGTTTTCACACTCTCGGGGTTGGGCATTAAGCGCACGGTCAGCTCCGTCACCATGCCCAGCGTGCCTTCGCTGCCGACAATCACGCCGAGCAGGTCGTAGCCTGGCCGATCCGGCGCGGTCGCGTCGATGTGGAGCACGCTTCCATCGGCCAAGACGATGGTGGCAGCGAGTACATGGTTGGTGGTGATGCCGTACTTGAGGCAGTGCGGGCCGCCGGCGTTTTCGGCGCTGTTGCCGCCGATGGTCGAGGCTTTCTGCGACGACGGGTCGGGGGCGAAATGCAACCCCCAGGGGAGCGTGTACTCCGACAGCTCGGTGTTGATGAGGCCAGGTTGGACAATCGCGGTGCGTGCGACGGGGTCGACGTGGAGCACGCGTTGCATCCGGCTGGTCGAGATGACCACACCACCGGCAGCGGGCACCGAGCCCCCCGACAAGCCGGTACCACCGCCGCGGGGCACGATGGGGAAGCCGGCGGCGGCGCTGATGCGCACCACTGCGGCGACTTCGGCAGTCGACGCCGGCACCACGACGATGTCGGGGCGCGCTAGGTCGAGCGCGCTGCCGTCGAACTCGTACATCATCAGCTCTTCGGGGCGCCAGAGGACATACCGCGCCCCGACGACCGCCGCGAGGTCGGTCACCAGCTGGGCATAGACGGGGTCGAGCGTGGTAGTCATGGCGTGCTCCAACGATGAACGAATATCAATGAACGATGAACGAATATCAATGAACGTGCAGGGTTTTTGTTAATTGCTCATCGCTCATTGTTCATTGGTCATTGATTGTTCCGCCAGGAGTACTGGGGTGCATACCCGAGCAGGCGTTGGGCTTTGGCGATCGACAGCAGCGTCGCGTGCGGGCCGGTGCCCGGGGCGATGCGGATCTGGGGGTAGTATGTCGCCAGCAGCTCGGTGTTGGTGCGCTCCATGCAGGTGTCGGCTGCCGCGATGACAAAGACTTCGGCGCCGGTGAGAGGTGCCTCGAGGCTCTTGCGGCAGGCTTGGGCGACATCGCGGGCATCGACGTATGCCCAGAAGTTCCACTGGCGCTGGGTCGGGTCGGCTTGCCAATCGGCGAAACGGGCGTAGTCGTGCTGCTCCATGATATTGGTAAAGCGCAGGCCGACGTAGGTGGCGCCGGTCCAACTCGAGAACTGGCGGGCCATTTCTTCGGAAACGAGCTTCGACAGGGCGTAGCTGCTCTCGGGGGCGCTGTAGGTTTCGTCGACGGGGACCTGCGCCGGCGGGCGGCGTTCGAAGGGCAGGCCCAGCACGGTTTCGGACGACGCCCACACCACCCGTTGCATGCCCAAGAGCTGTGCCGCCCGGAAGACGTTGTAGGTACTGCCCGTGTTGTGGCGGAACATGACTTCTTCGGTGCGACCGCTGGGATCAGGGTTGGCCGCGAGGTGGATGACGGCGTCGCAGCCGTGCATGGCTTCGATGGTTTCGCTGAGCTCGGTCAGATCGGTCTTTTGGAAGGGTGCCGTCCGCTCGGTGGGGGCGGCGATATCGATGTTGCGCACCTGATAGCCGTGCGCGAGCAGTTCGGTGACGGTGGCGCGACCGGCTTTGCCGGAGCCGCCGGTGACGGCGATGTGTTTCATGGTGGTGTCCCCCTGTGTTGTCTCGTGTGTAGTATACGGGAATCTGTTTTGCAGGGGTGGGAGCGAGATACGCCAACGGGCCACACCCCGTGTGACCCGTTGGTGAACCATCTCTCAATCCTCATTCCTCACGCGACGACGGTCCGCTTCTCCGCGTCCAACCGCTTCCGCCCGATGGTCTGCCAGGCCATGATACCCAGGATCGACAGCCCGGACATAATACTCAACACACTACAAAACGACCCGATCGAAAACAGACTCCCGAACGACCCGATTGAACCGATCGACAATACCGAATTCTTGCAGCCGATACATAAAAATGAGTTTTCTGACGCGATGCTCCAGCGACTCGTCGTTTGTCGTGTACCCATCTTCGTTACCTTTAACCTTTAACCCTTCACCTTCAACCCATAACCTTCAACCCTTCACCTGGCGCATACAACGGGCGAGCCCGTTTTATGCGCCATACGGCAGCCAGATATTTTTCCACTGGATCGCCTGCCGTAAAAACTCCGTCGCCGGCAACCCGCGCCACGCATCGTCGTCGCTCTGACACCACGTGCGCTTGAGGTTGT
The DNA here is from genome assembly GCA_046046485.1 of Chloroflexota bacterium. Classification (GTDB taxonomy): domain Bacteria; phylum Chloroflexota; class Chloroflexia; order Chloroflexales; family Roseiflexaceae; genus UBA965. Next base: position 3,084 of record JBJOJU010000095.1, read on the forward strand.
GGATGCTCGCTTTTTCGACGAGGGTGCGCAACGCACCGTCAACCACCGCCCACAGTCCATCGACGTCGGTGTGCTCGGCCAGGGTTTTCGCCAGACTCGTCGGACTGCCCGACACCAGGTTGACGACCCCGCCGGGCACATCGCTCGTGTCGAACACCGTCAACAACTCGAGCAGCTCGAGCGGGGCCTGATCACCGGTCACCACGACCACGGTGTTGCCCATTGCCAACGCCGGCGCCAAGAGTGCCGTGGTCGCGGCGAAACTCGCCGTCGTCGGTGCGACCAATCCCAGCACCCCGATGGGCTCGGGTATCGCCATCACCACCGCCCGGTTGGGGGTGTGGTGCACCGCACCGTCGTATTTGTCGCACCAGGCAGCCGCAGAAAACCACGCCTGCAGCGCCGCTTCGACTTCGCTCGCGGCGGTTTCGGGCGGTATGCCGCGTTCGGCAGCGATCAGGCGGGTGAAATCTCCGGCGCGCTGTTGCAGATTTTCGGCGATGTAGTACAAAATCTGGGCTCGGCCGTGGGCCGCGGTCTGTGCCCAGCCGGCGGCTGCCCCACGGGCGGCTTCGACGGCGTTGCGGATGTCCTTGCGGTTCCCGTCGCCGTATTCGCCCACGGTGTCGCCGTCGGCATCGACCACCACCCGCGTGTAGCCGCTGTCGGGTCGGGCTTGCTTGCCGCCGATGTAGAGCTTGGTTGTGCGGTCGATCGCCGGGTGCGCGGTGGCCGCTGCGGCCGCATACCCGAACGACGGCGTGGGCGGCACGACCGGCGCGGCGACGGGCTTGAGGTATTCGTACAACCCCTCGCGGCCGCCCTCACGCCCGTAGCCACTCTCGCGGTAGCCACCGAAGCCGGCAGCGGCGTCGAACTGGTTGGTGCAGTTCACCCACAACACGCCGGCTTTCACCTGCTTGGCGACGTCCAGCGCCACGTCGATATTCTGCGACCAGACGCTGCCCGCCAGCCCGTAGCGCGTGTTATTGGCCAGCGCGATCGCCTCGGCGGGCGTGCGGAAGGTCATGCTGACGATCACCGGGCCGAAAATCTCTTCTTGGGCGACGGTCGCCGCCGGGTGCACATCGGTCAGCAGCGTCGGCGGGTAGAAAAATCCACCATCCGCTGCCAAAATGTTCCCCTGATAGCAGGTCGCGCCCTCGCTGACCCCCAGGTC
>JBJOJU010000097.1:0-2896 GCA_046046485.1 Chloroflexota bacterium
ATCGATAATTGATAATTGCCCAGGTTGCACTTGTGTAACAGACGCGCGCCCCGCGGTGCGTGCAGAGTTCTGTGGCGTACAATGAACCATAGGACACACAGAGGGGACACCATGCACGAGCGGATCGCAATCATTGACCTCGGCTCGAACACGACGCGTATGATCGTCGTGGGCTATGTTCCACAGACGACTTACAAACTCATCGACGAAGTCCGCGAAGCGGTGCGTTTGGCCCATGGCATCGGTGCCGATGGGATGCTCCAAGAGGGCCCGATGAACAGGGCCGTGAAGACCATGCGCTTGTTCCACCAGATGTGCCGCGGCAGTGGCGTGACCAAAATCGTGCCAGTGGCGACCAGCGCGGTGCGCGAGGCGACCAACCGGGAAGCATTTTTGGCTCGGATCGCCGACGAAGCCGGTCTCGAGTTCCGGGTGTTGAGTGCCGCCGAAGAAGCCTACTACGGGTACTTGGGGGCGATCAATACCCTCGATGTGCGGAACGGGAGTGTCATCGATATCGGTGGCGGCAGTACGCAGGTCTCGGTGGTGCGCGGGCGGGTGCTCGAAGACAATATTTCGCGGCCGATCGGGGCGGTGCGCCTGACCGACCGCTTCCTCAAGAGTGATCCACTCAGTACGAAGGACCGCAAGGCACTCGAAAAAGCCATCGGGCAACACTTCGACGATGTGCCGTGGTTGGCGGGGCAGGGTGGAGACCTCGCCGGGATCGGTGGGACAATCCGCTCGCTCGCAGAAATCGATCAGAAACTGCGCGACCACCCCATCGATCGCGTCCATGGGCACATGCTGACGAGCGAGCGGGTCAACGAGCTCTACGAGATGTTCTGTGGCATGACGGTCAAACAGCGAGAGGGTATCCCCGGGTTGAGCAAAGACCGGGCCGACCTGATCTTGCCAGGGAGTGCGATTCTGCGCGAAGTGATGCGGCGTGGCAAGTTCAAATCGATCGTCATCTCGGGGCAGGGGTTGCGCGAAGGCGTGTTTTTCGAACACTTCATGCAGGGGCAATCGCCGCTGATTCCCGATATCCGCTCGTTTAGTGTCGACAACCTGGCACGGCTCTACAACTACGAAGCCGTGCACGCAGCCAAGGTCCGTGAGCTCGCGTTGTCGATGTTCGACCAATTGCTGCCGCTGCACGGTTACGGGGCAGTGGTGCGCGAGTTGTTGGGGCATGCGGCGATTCTGCACGACATCGGCAATGCGGTGAATTATTACGACCACCACAAGCACGGTGCCTACTTGCTCATCAACAGCCCCATGCAGGGGTTCGACCACCGCGAAGTGGCGATTTTGGCGCTGCTGGTGCGCTACCACCGCAAGGGCGAGGTTTCGGTCGATGCCTACACATCGCTGTTGCAGAGCGGCGACGAACAGCTGGTCTACAAAATGGCGTCGTTGCTGCGCCTCGCCGAATTTCTCGAGCGGCGTAAGTCGCAGGTCATCGAGCGCATCAGTGTCGAAATCGGCAAAACCGTGCGCATGGTGACCCATGCGCACGGCGATAACACGGTCGAAGTCTGGGATGCGAATCGGGCCGCCGGGTTGTTCCGCAAAGCGTACGGCTGCGACATCGAAATCGTCTAGTCGAATACGCTCGGTTCGTGGGGTGCAGGTGGGGTGAGCACTTCGCGCGAGCGGCCTTCTTCGGCCGGGCCGACGATGCCGTGCTCTTCGAGCAGATCAATCAACTGGGCTGCTTTGCTGTAGCCGATCCGCAGTCGGCGTTGCAACAGTGACGCCGACGCGCGTTTGTGCTGCTGGACCAGCCGGATCGCCTCGGGGAGGAGCCCGTCTTGTTCGGTCGCCGAGAGATATTCGGCGATGGGCTGCATGGGCGTCGGTTCGTCGCTGTCGTCGGCCGGGGCGATGGGTTGGTCGTCGGCATGTGGGACGGGTTCGGGCGGGCGCACCGGCAAGCGGTCGACCCGGGCGAGCTCGGGGCGTAGATCGTGCGCGACTGCGTCGGCTGTGCCCTCGTCGCCGGTGTGTGCGGCGTCGTGGTAGGCTGTGGGCGCTTCGTCCTCTTCGGGCGGTTTAGCGGCACGCCAGAAGCGCACGATTTTCTCGACCTCGTCGTCGGTCAGGTGGGTGCCCTGTACGCGCAGGGTGCGCGGGGAGTCTGCTGCGGTGAAGAGCATGTCGCCGCGCCCGAGGAGCTGTTCGGCACCGGGTGCGTCGAGGATGACGCGCGAGTCAATCTGCGACGTCACCGCAAACGCCATGCGCGAGGGGAAGTTGGCTTTGATAAGCCCGGTCACCACGTCGACCGACGGCCGCTGGGTCGCGATGATGAGGTGGATTCCGGTGGCGCGCGCCATCTGGGCCAAGCGGCAGATCAGGGTTTCGACGTCGTCGGGCGCCATCATCATCAGGTCGGCCAATTCATCGATGATGATGACGATGTAGGGCATCGTCTCGAGGTCGGTTTGCTCGCGTGCCAATGCCCGGTAGCCGTCGAGGTTGCGTACGCCGTTTTTGGCGAAGAGTTTGTAGCGGCGCTCCATTTCGCGCACAGCCCACTTGAGGGTGGGCACCACGCGCTCGACCTCGGTGACCACCGGGGCCAGCAGGTGCGGGATGCCGTTGTAGCCGACGAGTTCGACGCGCTTGGGGTCGACCATGATGAACTTCAGGTCGTCGGGCGTGTGCCGCATCAGCAAGGCGCAGATGAAACAATTAATCGCGACGGATTTGCCGCTGCCGGTGCTACCGGCGATGAGCAGATGCGGCATCCGTTCCATGCCGGCGACCACTGGCAACCCCGAGACGTCTTTGCCCAACGGGAGGCGCAGCTTGGCCTTGGAACGCTGGAATTCGCTGCTCTCGACGATGTCGCGCAGGGCGACCGTGCTGATGGCGCTGGTGGGGATTT